>NZ_JBVJHZ010000004.1:0-199646 GCF_055586545.1 Glycomyces sp. NPDC050141
CACCCGGTCCCATTCCGAACCCGGTCGTTACGGCTTCCAGCGCCGATGGTACTGCACTCGAGAGGGTGTGGGAGAGCAGGACACCGCCAAACATTAACTTATAGAAAAGGCCTGACGCTTATGCGTCGGGCCTTTTCTGTTTAGCGCGATAGGATTCGGTTGTGGTTGGTCAGCCAATTCGTCGCATCGGAGTGTTCGGGGGGACTTTCGATCCCCCGCATCTGGGGCACCTTGTCGCCGCCAGTGAGGCGGCGTTCCGGTGTGCGCTCGATGAAGTGGTGTTCGTCCCTACGGGTGATCCGTGGCAGAAGCACCATCTGAAGGTGACCGATGCCGGTGCGCGGCTGGCGATGACGCGTTTGGCGGTCGAGTCCGATCCGCTGTTTCGGGTGAGCACCTGCGACATCGAGCGTGTCGGCGCCACGTATGCGGTCGACACTGTCGCTGATGTCCGGGCGGAGTACGACGAGGAAGTGGACCTGTACTTCATCATCGGGGCCGACTCGTTGGAGAACCTCCACACCTGGCATCGGGTCGAAGAGCTTTGCAGGGCAGTGAGGTTCATCGCGTTGAACCGTCCGGGGCACTCGCGCAGGGAGGTCGACACGTCGTTCGGGGCGCGGGTCGAGTTCATCGACATGCCTGCGGTGGACCTGTCTTCGACGGAGTGCCGTGAGCGCGTGCGGGACGGGCAGCCGATCCGGTACCTCGTGAGCGATGCGGTCGAGGCGTACGTGCGGGAGCAAGGGCTCTACCGCGGCTGACCGTTGGGACGCTTCGCACAGCGACTGGGGTTAAACGGGGAAGTCGTCGTCGTACCCCGCGTGTAAGACTAGAGCTGCGCCGGTGGACCCGCCGGCGGGAATCCCATGTCAGGAGCGTTCGTGACCGCAAGTGAAACCGCCCAGACCCTGGCCTTCGCCGCAGCCCAGGCGGCGGCCGACAAGAAGGCCTTCGCCATCAACCTTCGGGACGTCACCTCGAAGATCGCCCTCACGGACGTCTTCGTGATCGTTTCGGCCTCGAACGAGCGGCAGGTCCACGCGGTCGTCGACGCGGTCGAGGAGAAGCTCATCAAGGAGTTCGACACCCGCCCGCTGCGCCGTGAGGGCAAAGGCGGCGAGCAGTGGGTGCTCTTGGACTACAACGAGATCGTGGTGCACGTCTTCCACAAGGAGGCCCGCGACTACTACGGTCTCGACGGCCTCTGGAAGGACTGCCCGGAGATCGAGTGGAGCGACGATGCCGAATCGGAGCGCGCGCGCCAGATCGAGTCCCTCAGAGGCGATGTCGAGGACAGCGAGTGAACCGACTGCTGATCGTCCGGCACGGGCAGACCGAGTGGAACGTCGCGGGCCGCATTCAGGGGTCCAGCGACATCGACCTCGACGAGACCGGTGTGGCGCAGGCTGCTGAGGCCGCTCCTGAGCTGGCCGCGTACGGGCCGGTCCGGATCATCTCCTCGGACCTGCGTCGGGCGGTCGCAACGGCTCGGCCGATCGCCGATCTGACCGGGATCGAGATCGAGCTGGACAAGCGCCTGCGTGAGCGTGCTTACGGCCCTTGGGAGGGCCTGACGCAGGGCGAGATCGCCGAGCAGTTCCCCGAGGAGCACCGGCGTTGGCGGACGCAGCAGCCGCTGCAGCACCCTGAGATCGAGACTTGGGGTGATCTGCACCGCCGCACGGGCGAAGCGGTGCGGGACATCGTCGAGTCGGAGGTCGAGGGGACCGCGATCGTGGTCTGCCACGGCGGTTCGGCGCGGCAGATCGTCGGCGGCGTCCTCGGTTTCGACGAGGCCGCGGCGAGCAGCCTGTCGGGCATGGACAACGCGCACTGGGCCGAACTGCGGCGGATGCGGTCGGGCAAGTGGCGCATGTACGGGTACAACCTGGGCGTTCCTGCCCCGCACACGATCGGGCGGAGCCCGCTCGCGGGCGATCAGCAGGCGGGCCGCCGCTAGGGTTCCGGCCCCCCGGAACCCTGGACCGGGCCGGTTCTGGCGTCGTACGCTTCGGTCGAGGTGCAACCGCGCCGCGCTCGGAGGCGTCAAACCGGCATGAAAACACAGACTTCACGCGTTCGACGGATCGCGGGCCTGACCGGCCCGCTCGTCGGCGTGCTCATGGTGGCCGTGCTCGCGGCGTGCGGCGCGGGCGACGGCGGAAGCGACGGCGAGACGTCGACGCCTGTGACCTCGGCCGAGCCGACCAGCGCGCCCGAGACGACCGAGGAGAGCCCAGTGCCGGACGAAACCACCCCGTACCTGGACCCGTCGCTCGGCGACTCTTCCAAACCCGGGTCGTCGATGACGATCAGCGGCACGGTCGAGGCCGGCGTCGAGGCCGGGTGCCTGGTGCTGGAGCACGACGGCACCGTGTACGGGATCTTCGGGAACTACGACTCGTCGGTCGTGTACGCGGGCGCCTCGGTGACGCTGCAGGGCACGGTCGACGACGGCATGATGTCGACCTGCCAGCAGGGGACCCCTTTCGTGGTGGAGGATGCCCAAACCCTGGATTAGGTAGTGTGGCCGCGTGACCGTCGTCGTCGTTACCGATTCCACTTCGGCTTTGCCCGAGCCGCTGCGCACCGCGCGCGGCGGCTTGACGGTGCTCGGGATTCCGGTGCTGATCGACGGCGTCGAGTACCGCGAGGGCGAGGACATCGGCGGTGAGGCGATCGTGCGGGCGATCCGGGAGGGCCGCGAGGTCACGACCTCGGGTCTGCCGCCGGAGGAGCTGCGGGCGACGTACACGCGGTTGCTGGACGAGGGTGCGAGCGGGATCGTCTCGGTGCACTTGTCCGGGCGGCTTTCCGGGACGGTCGCGGCGGCTGAGGCCGCGGCGGCGGGCTTCGGCGGCCGGGTCGCGGTGGTCGACTCGCTGGGCGCGGGCATGGGGGTCGGGTACCCGGCGCTTGCCGCGGTCGAGGCGGCGGAGCAGGGCGCCGAGCTGCTGGCGGCCGCTGCGGCGGCGCAGTCGGCGATCGGGCGGACCTCGACGTACTTCTACTTGGACACCCTGGAGTACCTGCGGCGCGGCGGGCGGATCAGCGCGGCGCGGGCGATCGTGGGGACGGCGCTGTCGGTGAAGCCGATCCTGGGCGTCGAGGACGGGCGCATCGACGTGGTCGAGAAGGTGCGCACGCCGACGCGCGGGCTGCAGCGCCTGGCGGCGCTCGCGGTGGCCGACGCGGGTGACGCGGAGGTCGAGATGACGGTGCACCACTTGGGGGCCGAGCGTCGGGCCGAGGCTTTGGCGGGCTGGCTCGGGGAGCGTTTCGAGGGCCGGCTGCGGCGGATCGACGTGACCGAAGTCGGTGCGGCCGTGGGGGCCCACTGCGGGCCGGGCCTGGTCGGCGTGATCACGAGGCGGCTTCCGTGAGCGGAAGCTTGATTGGCGGGGTATCCGATGGTTCGTTGGGGCCGGGGCCGGGGCCGGGGCCGGGGCCGCGGGGCGCGGCTGCGGCCGCCGCCGCGGCGATATAGGGCGTGCCCCTTCCCACCCGCATCCACCTCCTACCAACCGAAGAAATGAGACGACTCTCCCACACCGGTCCGACATCTCGGCGTTTCGGCGGTCCGGTTGCGGGCCGCATTATGGCTGCTGGCTTGGGCTTCGTCCACACTTGTTGCGGTTATCCACAGGGGCGATTCGAGTTATCCACAGGCCGAAAAGATCGCAGTTACGGCCGTGTCCTTCGCTCGTTGAGCCGGGTATGGAACGCGAACTGCCACCTGATTCCGCCGCTCTCGCCGCGAGGCTCCGGATGCGGCTCAACGAGCCCGCCGACGAACCCGGGGTGTGCAAAGAGACCGTCGATGCCGGTTCCGGTCAACCCGAACCCGAGCCGGTGGTCAAACCGCCACCGGCCCGGCGCTTCGACGAGCGGCTCGAACGCCTCCAGAACCGACTCGGGCTCTCACATCTCAACCGGTGGGTCCTGGTGACCGTGGCGCTGCTGGTCGCGGCCGTTGGCCTGTCGGTGACGATCTTGTCCTGGCCCGATGCCGAACCCGCCGCGACCGCGCCTGCCGAACCCGTTGAAGCGAGTGCGGCCGAACCGAAGACGATCATCGTCTCGGTCGCCGGTGCCGTCAAGGAACCGGGCATCGTGGAGCTCGAGGCCGGGGCGAGGGTGGCCGACGCGATCGAGGCCGCGGGCGGGCTGACCGAAGGCGCGGACCCCGGGTTCCTCAACCTCGCGCGCGTCGTCGCCGACGGGGATCTCGTCGCGGTCCCCGATGCCGCCGCTTCGGGGGCCGCTGCACCGGTTCCGGGAGACGATCCGGGCGGCGCGAGCGGTGCGGGCGGCGGGCTCGTGAACATCAACGTGGCCAGCGCTGCCGAACTGGACGCACTCAAGGGCATCGGCCCGGTCCTCGCCGAGCGGATCATCGAATACCGCGAGGCCAACGGCAGTTTCCAAACGCTTGATGAACTGTCCGAGGTCTCGGGCATCGGCTCGGCACTGCTGGAGCAGCTTCGCGACCAGGTGACGCTATGACGCGGATCTTGGATGGAGCCAGGCCTCCGCAGCGGCCGCTCGGTTCGCGCGGGAGGTGGGCGCGGTGAGCTACGAGTTCGCACTGCGGCCCGCGCCTTCCGAGGTGGTGCGGCGTGACTGGCGTCTGCCGCTCGTCGCGGCAGGTGTGTGGGCGGCGGCGCTTGCGGGCCTGTACGGGAACGTGGTCAGCGGGGTGCTGGTCGCAGTCGGGTGCGCGGTCCTCGTGGTGTTGGGGCGCAAATGGAAGCGGGGGTTCGCGGCGGCTGCCGCCACAGTCGCGTTCGGCGGGTTGCTGAGCGCGGGCGTCACGACCGTGCATGTCGCAGTGCGGGACCATGCCGGGCTTGCGGCGGCGACTGACGCTGAAGCGCCCGGGGAGGCCGAGCTGGTGCTGCACACGGCGCCGAAGCCGTCGACTCAACGCCCGGAGTTGGTCACGGCGACCGCGCGCCTGCGTGCGTTCGAGGTTGAAGGCGTTTCGCTGGAGGGCCACTGGCAGGTGCTGCTGGTCGCCAGCGGCGAAGAGTGGCGCGAGGTGAGCGCGGGGCAGCGGCTGACCGTCCCCGCGGTGCTCCGTGAAGCCGATGCGGGCCGTCTGACGGCTGCCGTCGTGAGCGCCCGTGGGCCTCCGGAACTCGTTGGGGCACTGTCGCTTCCGAACCGGGTGGCCGCTCATGTGCGGGAGCGGTTGGCGGCCGCTGTCGAGGTGGTGCCGCAGCCGGAAGCGGGCCTGATCCCGGCGCTCGCGGTCGGCGACACCTCGATGATGGACCCGGAACTGGCCGCCGACTTCCGGGCGACCGGCCTGGTGCACCTCGTGGTGGTCTCCGGATACCACCTGAGTCTGGTGGTCGGGGCGGTCCTGGCGGTTGCGTTGGCGTGCAGGGCCGGTCCGCGCGGCCGGGTGGCTGCCGGGGCGGTCGCGATCGCGGCGATCGTCGTGGTGGCCGGGCCGCAGCCGAGCGTGCTGCGGGCAGCGGTGATGGCGGCGATGACGTTGCTGGCGTTGGCTGCCGGTCGTCCGAGGGCGGCGATGCCGGGTCTGGCGACGGCGGTCCTCGTCGTGATCCTGGCCGATCCGGACATGGCGGCGCAGGCGGGGTTCGCGCTGTCGGTCGCGGCCTGTGTCGGGTTGCTGTTCTTGGCGTTCCGCTGGGCGCGGCCGCTCGAACACCGGGGCTGGCCACGGTCGGTGGCGCTGGCGGTGACGATCCCGTTGGCGACGCAGGTGACGGTCACGCCGCTGCTGATCGGGCTCGGCAGCGGGGTGAGCCTGGTGTCGGTCCCGGTGAACGTGCTGGCGTCGCTGGTGGCCGCTCCGGTGGTGGTGCTGGCGGTGGGTGCGGCCGCAGTGGCGGCCGTGTGGCTCCCGGCGGGGGAGGTGGCGGCGCATCTGGCTGCCGTACCCGCGAGGTGGTTGATCTGGTTGGCGCGCAATGGCGCTGAGATTCCCGGCGCGCTGGTGCCGGTGCCCGGCGGGGTGTGGTGGGGGCTGGGTTCGGCTGCGGCGATGGCGGTGCTGGTGGTGTTGCTGCAGATGCGGCGGTTGCGGATACCGGTCCTGGCGGTGCTCATCGCCGCTGGGCTGGGGACGGTTCCGGCGTGTCTGATGACGGGCGGTCCGCCTTCGGGATGGGTGGTCACGATGTGTGATGTCGGGCAGGGGGACGCGCTCGTGCTGCCCGCGGGGGACGCGGTCGTCGTGGTTGATGTGGGGCCGGAGCCTGCGGCGGTGGACGCGTGCCTGGACGAGTTGGAGGTGGAGCGGATCGCGCTGCTCGTGTTGTCGCACTTCCATATCGACCACACCGCCGGGATCGGGGGTGCGATGGAGGGCCGCGAGGTCGACGCGATCCTCGCGCCGCCGCCGGGGGAGGCCAGGTACGGGTACGAGCTGGTCGAGGAGCGGGCCGGCGCGGTTCCGGTGCTCGAGGCGGTGCCGGGGGAGGCGTTCGAGTTCGGGGCGACGCGGCTGGAGGTGCTGGGGCCGCCGTCGGAGTTGTTGAGCGGCACGCGGTCGGACCCGAACAACAACTCGGTGGCGCTGCGGGCGGACGTGGCCGGCACGAGCGTGCTGCTGACCGGTGACGTTGAGCTGGAAGGCCAGCGCGCGCTGCTCGGGAGCGGGGCGGCGCTCGGCGTGGACGTGTTGAAGGTGCCGCATCACGGGTCGTCGTTCCAGGTGCGGGAGTTCCTGGAGGCGGCCGATCCCGCGGTGGCGCTGGTCGGGGTCGGGAGCGGCAACGAGTACGGCCACCCGGACCCGGGCCCGCTCGGGGTACTCGAGGAGGGTGGCGCCCTGGTGTTCCGCACGGACGAGGCTGGCCGGATCACGGTGGCGCGCAACGGCAACGAATTCGAGGTGACGACCTCGGACTGAGACTTCGACCGGCCCCCGAGGTCGGGTGTGTCGGTTCGCCGGGCCCCCGATCTCAATGATCGCCCGGGGGTACGACAAGTCTTGGCGGGCATCCCAGGAGGCTCGGCGGTGGGTCGCCTTTCGGGTGAATGGGGTTCGGGATGTTCCGGTGCGGTTCGGCATCGCCGGGCAGCGGACCGTGGTTGCGCGGGAGACGATGGCCCGGTCGAAACCCGGGGGTCCGCGGGCGGCATGGGAGGATGGTCCGGTGGCTGCACTCGAACCCATCCGCCTGATCCAGGGCGACGACGAATTCCTCGCCGAGCGGGCCGCCGCCGACTTCGTGAAGGCGGTGCGCGCCGAGCTCCCCGAAGGGGAGACCGCGCCCGCCGTCAACCGCATCAGCGGCGGTGACCTCACCGCGGGCGCCTTCGCGGAGCTGACCAGCCCGACCCTGTTCGGCGGCGCGGTCGTCGGCATCATCGAGTCCGGCCAGGACGTCGACAAGGACCTCGCTCCCGCCGTGCTCGCCTTCGCCAAGCAGCCCGCCCCCGGCATCTACCTCGCCGTGTGCCACAACGGCGGCAACAAGGGCAAGGGCCTCGCCGAGGGCTTGAAGAAGCTCGACGTCGAGGTCGTGCGCGTCTCCAAGATCAAGCGCCAGCCCGACCGGGTGGCGTTCGTGCGCGGCGAACTGCGCGACGCCGGGGCCTCGCCGCGCTCGGCTTCGGCGGAGATCGCCGACACCATCATCCAGGCCGTCGGCTCCGACCTGCGCGAGCTCGCTTCGGCGTGCGCGCAGCTCGTCGCGGACACCGACGGCAAGATCACGCAGGAGAGCGTGGCGCAGTACTACTCCGGCCGCGCCGAGGTCTCGGGGTTCACCGTCGCCGACGCGACGATCGCCGGTGACGCGGCCGAGGCGCTCGGCGCGCTGCGCTGGGCCATGCAGGTCGGGGTCGACGCGGTGCCGATCGCGGACGCGCTGGCGATGGCCGTGCGGAACCTGTCGCGCGTCGCCGCCGAGCGCGGCGGTGCGGCGCAGCTCGCCGGGCAGCTCGGTATGGCGCCGTGGCAGATCGAGAAGGCGCGTAAGCAGGCCCGGAACTGGACCGCGGACGCCCTCGCCGAGGCGATGCGCGTGTGCGCCCGGTTGAACGGCGAGGTCAAGGGCGGGGCCGACGACCGGGGGTGGGCGCTGGAGCACGCGATCCTCGAGATCACCCGGTTGAGCGCGGCAGGGAAGGGCAGTCGTGTCTGAGTACCGTCACGGGCGAGTGTCCCGGCCGAGAAGGCCCTGGTACGCGCGGATGCTGCGGTTGAAGCACCTGTACCTGTCGAACATCTGGTGCGTGGTGCTCTTCGAGGGCTCGATCGCGCTGGCGGTGCTGATGGCGCTGACGGAGCTGGTGTCGTGGTGGGTGGTGCCGGTGCTGCCGCTCGCGGTGGCCGGCATGGTGAAGCTCAACGACCTGATTGCGGGGTCGCTGGAGCGCCACGGCTGAGTGCGCCTGTGGGAACGCCGAAGGCCCAGGGGCGAACCCCTGGGCCTTCTGAAGCTTTGTCGCTGCTCGTTCGCTCGCTTAGGCGGCGGCGGAGAGCTTGTTGAACGACGCGGCCAGCTTGGACTTGCGCTGGGCGGCCTGGTTCTTGTGGATGACACCCTTGGTGGCAGCCTTGTCCAGCTCGCGGCTGGCGGCGCGCAGGTGGGTCTCAGCGGCGGCGACGTCGCCGGTGGCAGACGCCTCACGGAACTTCCGGACGGACGTCTTCAGCGACGACTTCACTGCCTTGTTGCGCATCCGGCGCTTCTCGTTCGTCAGGATGCGCTTTTCTTTGGACTTGATGTTCGCCACGCGTGAAGCCTCAGTTTCGTGATTGCTTGGTTCCTTAATTGATCGCGTCGGAGGCAGAGGGCACTCCGAGCGCCTGTCAACGTTACCAGGAGCCGAGCATCGCACACGCCCTGGGAGCATGACCGCGAACCAGGTTACACGAGGTCGCGGGCGGGGCGCGAATCCCGGTGCGCCGCTGTTACCCGCGATACCCGAACGCCGCCAGAAGGCGTGTCAGGCGGTGTCCCGCAGCGGCCGGGCGGGCGCGCCGCGGCGGTTCAGAGCGTGGCGCCGCGGGCTCTGAGAGCGGGGAGGATCACCTGGTCGAGCATCTCTTCGATCGCGCCGGTGTCCACGTGGCCGAAGAGGATGAACTCGTTGCGCATCAAGTCGATCGGGAGTCGCCGCAGCCGTTCGGAGAGGTGTTCCTCGGCGAGTTCGCCGCGCGCGATCGCGCGCGCGTAGACCGTGCCGCTGAGGGCTTTCGCGAGGTTGTTGACGATGCCTTCGATGAGCACCTTGCGGGCTTCGGGGTCGACGCTGACTTGGGCGAGCATGCTCAGCATCGCCGACTGCCCCACCATGCGCATCCGCTCGTGGGCGAGTGTGAGCAAGGCGATGGTGTCGCCGCGCAGGGTGCCGGTGTCGGGTACTGACTCGGCCTTGGGGATCCGGTTCGCCGCGCAGGCGATCATCAGCTCTACCGGGCTCGACCAGCGGCGATACAGCACGGGCTTGCTGGTGCCCGCGCGTTTCGCGACGCCTTCCATGGTGAGTTTGGTGAAGCCGACTTCGCGGAACTCATCCCATACGGCGTCGAGGATCGCCTGCTCAAGTTCCTCGCCGCGGCGTCGCGACGACACTTTGCGTTCCAACGGGGCCCCCTCTAGATACTGACCGTTTCTTATGTTAGCTTGAGGATATCAAGATACGGACCGTATCTTGCGGATGATTGGAAACCATCATGGAAACCACCCCCAAGCCCACACCGGTCGGCCGGGTGCTCGGGATCAGCGTCGGGCTCGCGCTCATCGTCGGCCTCATCACCCTCGCCTTCGCCTGGCCCTCGGCCGGCCTGGGCCCCAACGAGGTCCCCATCGCCGTCATCGGCCCCGACGCCGCCGCCGACCAGGTCCAGGCGCAGCTCGACGAGGCCGAGCCCGACGGCTTCGACGTCACCGCCGTCGCCGACCCGGCGGAGGCCGAGACCCTCATCAAGGAGCGCGAGGTCTACGCGGCCATCGCCATCACCCCCGAGTCCGTCGACCTCTACACCGCCTCGGCCGCCTCGCCGACCGTGACGCGGCTCGTGACCGGCATCGCCCAGCAGGTCGCGGCGCAGCTGAGCCAGGCCGCGGGGCAGCCCGGCAGCGTCACCGTGAATGTCGAGGACGTGGTCGCGCTGCCCGCCGACGACCCGAACGGCGCCGGCCTCGCCGCGTCGGCGTTCCCGATGGCCTTGGGCGGCATCGTGATCGCCGCGCTCATCACGTTCACCGTGCGCGGCTCGGGCCGCCAGGCGGCGGTCGCGGTCCTCGCGCCGCTGGCCGTGGGTGCGGGCGTCGCGGCGATCCTGATGTACGTGCTCGAAGCGATCGACGGCGACTACGTGGCGATCTCCGGGGCGCTGGCGCTCACCATGGGGGCGACCGCATGGGGCATCCTCGGCCTGGCGAAGCTGCTCGGCCGCCCCGGGTTCATCCTGGGCGCGGTGACCGTGATGCTCGTGGGCAACCCGCTGTCGGGCATGGCGGCCGCGCCGGAGATGCTGCCCGCGCCGTGGGGCGCGTTCGGGCAGTTCCTGTCGCCGGGCGCGGGCGGGACACTGGTGCGCTCGACCGCGTACTTCGACGGCAACGGCGGCGAGGCGGCGGTCTGGACGCTCGCCGGATGGGTCGTCGTCGGTGTGCTGCTCTTCACGATCGGCGCGGTCCGCGCCAAGGTGAAGGGCGTGAACGAGGAAACGAAGGAGCCCGCCGAGGCCGCCGCGTAGCGGCCGGAGCGGAGAGGATCGGTGGCCCCGGCCCGCACGCAAGCGCGGGCCGGGGCCACCGGGCGTTTTTGGCGCAGAGGGGTTCAGATAGGGCGGCGATTCGCAGCTGCCCCCGGTTTCGATGGTCGCAGAAGGGTGCGACATAGCGGCGATTCGCGGGCGGGTTCGGCCGGTGCGGGGCCTGGCTGGGCCTCGCGAGGGCGGGTTCGGGTGAGCGGGAGCCTTTTCCTGCTGGGTGGGCGGGGGTTCCCGCAGGAGTAAGGCAGAATTAGCTAGCCACCTCACCCGATCAAGGAAGGTCACTGTGACCAACGCGCCAGGCTCGACGCCTCCGGAGTCGATCCGGAACTTCTGCATCATCGCGCACATCGACCACGGCAAGTCCACGCTGGCCGACCGCATGCTGCAGATCACCGAGGTCGTCGACGCCCGCCAGATGCGCGCGCAGTACCTCGACCGGATGGACATCGAGCGCGAACGCGGCATCACCGTGAAGTCCCAGGCCGTGCGCATGCCCTGGACCGCCCGCTCCGGCACGGCCGAGGGCCAGGGCTTCGTGCTCAACATGATCGACACGCCCGGCCACGTCGACTTCACCTACGAGGTCTCCCGGTCGCTCGCCGCCTGCGAAGGCGCGATCCTCCTCGTGGACGCCGCGCAGGGCATCGAGGCGCAGACCCTCGCGAACCTCTACCTCGCGATGAACAACGACATGACGATCATCCCGGTCCTCAACAAGATCGACCTCCCCTCCGCGGACCCCGACCGGTACGCCGAGGAGATCGCGCACCTCATCGGCTGCGAACCCGAAGACGTCCTGCGCGTCTCCGGCAAGACCGGCGTCGGCGTCGCCGAACTCCTGGACGCGGTCGTCGCCCAGGTCCCGGCGCCCGTGGGCGACCCGGACGCGCCCGCCCGGGCGATGATCTTCGACTCCGTCTACGACGTCTACCGCGGCGTCGTCACCTACATCCGCGTCGTCGACGGCAAGCTCAACGCCCGCGACCGCATCCGCATGATGTCGACCCGGGCCGACCACGAGCTGCTGGAGATCGGCGTCATCAGCCCCGAGCCCGTGGTCTCCAAGGCCCTCAGTGTCGGCGAGGTCGGCTACCTCATCACCGGCGTGAAGGACGTGCGGCAATCGAAGGTCGGCGACACCGTCACCCTCAACAAGAACCCCGCCACCCAGGCCCTGCCCGGCTACACCGAGGCCAAGCCGATGGTCTACTCCGGGCTCTACCCGATCGACGGCTCCGACTACGGCAACCTTCGCGAGGCCCTCGACAAGCTGCAGCTCAACGACGCCGCGCTCCAGTACGAGCCCGAGACGTCGGCCGCGCTCGGCTTCGGCTTCCGCGTCGGCTTCCTCGGCCTGCTGCACCTGGAGATCATCCAGGAGCGCCTCGAGCGCGAGTTCAACCTCGACCTGATCTCGACCGCGCCGAACGTGGTGTACCAGGTCGTCAAGGAGGACGGCGAGGAGATCGAGGTCACCAACCCCTCGGAGTTCCCCGAGGGCAAGATCTACTCGATCACCGAGCCCGTGGCCAAGGCCACCATCCTGGCCCCGAAGGAGTACATCGGGCAGGTCATGGAGTTGTGCCAGTCCAAGCGCGGCGTCCAGCTGGGCATGGACTACCTCTCGACCGACCGCGTCGAGCTCCGGTACAGCCTGCCGCTGGCCGAGATCGTCTTCGACTTCTTCGACCAGCTCAAGTCCCGCACCAAGGGCTACGCCTCGCTCGACTACGACATCGAGGGCTCCCAGGAGTCCGAGCTCGTCAAGGTCGACATCCTGCTCCAGGGCGAGAAGGTCGACGCGTTCGCCGCGATCGTCCACAAGGACCAGGCCTACGCGTACGGCGTGCGCCTCTCCGAGCGGCTCAAGAAGCTCATCCCGCGCCAGCAGTTCGAGGTGCCCATCCAGGCCGCGATCGGCTCGCGCATCATCGCCCGCGAGACCATCCGCGCGCTGCGCAAGGACGTCCTCGCCAAGTGCTACGGCGGCGACATCTCCCGCAAGCGCAAGCTCCTCGAGAAGCAGAAGGAGGGCAAGAAGCGGATGAAGAACATCGGCCGCGTCGAAGTCCCCCAGGAGGCGTTCATCGCCGCACTGCGGACCGACGAGTCCTAGACAGCGCAGAAGGGGCGGAGCCGTTCGGCTCCGCCCCTTTTCGCTTGCGCTGCTTACATCTCCGGCGGGTAGCCCGGCGGCGGCCCAGGCGGCGTGTTCGGGGGCACGGGCGGGTAGCCGTGCGGCGGGGGCTGGTGCGGCGGCTTCGGGTGGTTGCCCGGCCGCGACTTCAGGTACTGCTCGACCTCGGGCTGGAAGACCAGGAAGAACGCCCCGCCGACCGCGCCGAGCTTCGCCAGGGCCAGCAGCGAGCCGAGCGCCGCGTACCAGCCCAGGCCCCAGCCGCCGACGAACCCGCCGAGCGAGAAGAAGCCCAGGACGCCGAGCCCGATGTACAGCGGCGTGCGCGGGTCCTGCGCGCCGAACGCGCCGAGCTTGTCCTTCGTGATGAAGTACGCGATCGCGACCGCCCCGGCACCCCAGACCAGACCGAAGACCGCACCGCCGACGAGGAACCCGGTCCCGTACCACCAGGGCGCGGTCGCCGAGGCGATGAGCGAGAACACGAACACCAGCACCGTCGCCGCGGCATAGACCCACAGCAATTGCGTCAGCTGATTGACTTTCTTAGGGCGGGAAGGGTTTTCCTTGATGCCCCATTCGGAGGCGAAATCGCCCTGCCCCTGGGGCGCGCCGCCGTAGTGCGGCGGCGGTCCGGCAGGGCCGCCACCTGGGTGGGCGCCGTGCGGATTCGATTCGGGCGGTTGCGGCGGATAGGTCATGATCGCTGCTCCGGGCAAAGAGAAGGGCGTGCTTTCTCTGCTCACTGTAGCCTTTCGCGGCCAGTTCCGGGGGACGGAGTTTTCCGCGCAATTGCGTGGGGGATATGGCAATACAGCGCAATTTCGAACGCTATTCGAAAGAACCCGAATGGATCACGGTGGCGTGCAGGGGCGGCCCCGGGTTCGCCGGGACCGCCCCCGCACGGGACAGTGCTAGTTCAGGTAGTCGTCGGCCAGCTCGTCCGAGTTCGCGAACGGGCTCGTGTTCGTCGACATGGTCGAGACGTCGAGCGGGCGGTCGTAGGTCTGGTGGAGGACCCGCTCGCGGTCGGCGATCGCATAGGACCGGCGCGTGTAGACGGGCGCGTCCGTCACCGACACCTGCGGCACCACCTGGAAGTTCACGTCCATCTGGTCGGGGGTGATCACCGTCTCCACATACCCGCGCTGGGTGTTGCGGAACTTGAGGTGCGGGTTGACCTGGAGGAACACGTTGTCTTCGGGGATGCCGTCCGCACCGTCGCCCCCGGAGGTGATCGACGAGGCGACCAGTTCGACGCCGACCGAGTTCCCTGCGTTGGACGGGAACGCGTCGAGGATCTCGGACGCCCAGTGCGCGTGCACGTCACCGGTGAGCACCACCGGGTTCCGCACCCCGGCCTCGACCCAGCCGTCGATGATCCGCTGCCGCGAGGCCGCGTACCCGTCCCAGCCGTCCATGCTGGTGCGCAGGATCTCCTCGGCGGCGGTGTTGTCGCGCTGCGCGAAGAACACCTGCTGCCCGAGCACGTCCCAGCGGGCCCGGGAGGCGTGGAAGCCGTCGAGGAGCCACTCCTCCTGCGCCTCACCGGTGATGGTGCGCGACTCGTCCCACGCGTCGGCGCAGTTGCTCTGGTAGCCGTCGCCGCAGGCCTGGTCGTCGCGGTACTGGCGCGTGTCCATCATGTGGAAGTTCGCGAGCCGGCCCCAGCGGACCCGCCGGTACAGCTGCATGTCGATGCCCTCGGGGACCGAGGAGCGGCGCAGCGGCATGTTCTCCCAGTACGCCTGGAACGCGGCGGCCCTGCGGGCCAGGAAGTCGGCAGGCACCGGTGTGTCCGAGCCCTTCTCGGGGGTCTCGTCGGCCCAGTTGTTCTCGACCTCGTGGTCGTCCCAGACCACGAGCCACGGCGCGGCGGCGTGCGCGAGCTGCAGGTCCGGGTCGGCCTTGTACTGGGCGTGGCGCTGGCGGTAGGTCGCGAGCGACACCGTCTCGGGCCCTTCGTGGTCGCGGACGTTCCCGCCGGGCGCGATGTACACCCCGGCCTTGTACTCGTACGCGTAGTCGCCCAGGTGCAGGATCAGGTCGGGGTTCGACTCGGCCAGGTGCCGGTAGGCGGTGAAGTACCCGTGCTCGTACTGCGCGCAGGAAGCGAAGCTCATCCGCAGCTGCTCGGGCATGGCGTTGCGGGGCGGGGCGGTGCGGGTGCGCCCGGCGGGGGAGGTCCACTTGCCGGTCTTGAACCGGTAGTAGTACTCGTGGCCCGCGCGCAGGCCCTCGACTTCGATGTGGACGCTGTACCCGATCTCGGGGGCGGTCTGGACCTCGCCGTGGGCGACGCGGTGGCGGAAGCGCTCGTCGCGGGCGACCTCCCACTCGACGTCGAAGGCGCCGTTCGGCATGCCGCCCATGCCGTCCTCGGCGAGCGGGTCGACGGCGAGGCGGGTCCATAGGACGACGCCGTCGGGTTCGGGATCGCCGGAGGCGACGCCGAGGGTGAACGGGTCGGCGTCGAGCGTGGGGTGCGTGTTCGATTGTGCCCAGCCGGCGGCCGGGACCGCGATGGCGGCACCGGCGGCGGAGGAGGCGAGCAGGATTCGGCGCGACAGGCGCATATGGACCTCGCTTCGGGGGAGTTGCGCGGGTTTGTGACCCGTACAGCCCAGCAAGCGAGCGTGGATGCGCCGGAACCTCCGGAGGTCGCGTCGGTGAACCGGCGCCGAACAGTGGTGTCCGAACGCGACTATTCGGGCGCGGCGAAGGTGATGATCACGGCCGTGGAGTCGGCGACCTCGACGACCTGCGCTTCGCCGTCGACCTCCGCGTCGGGCTCGGCCCACTCCTCTTCGCCTGCGGTCCAGACCATCCCGTTGAAGGAGACGGCGGCGACCTCGTGGTCGTACGCCCTCGCGACGGCCCACGCGGCCCGGTTCCAGCCCTCCGCGGCGCCGCCCGCCTCGATCACGAGCCGCGCATCGCCTACTTCGGACACTTCAGTGCCCCAATGATAGGCGTACGCGTCGGCCAGCGCCGCCGGGTCGGCCGCCGGTTCGCTGAGGCTCCCCGAGACGCAGGCGAGCCCGGCCTCCTCGCCCCCGGCGAACGCGTCGGCGATGACCTGGGCGTCTTCCTCCCACTGCTCGTACAGGTCCGGGTAGGCGCTGATCTGGACGGCCTGGGCCGCCTCGGCGAGTCGCATGTCCTCCCAGCCGTCGGTGCGCTGGAGCTTCTCGTAGAACTTGTACGAGGAGTAGACCGGGTCCATGAGCTCTTCCTCGGAGCCCCAGCCCATGCTCGGGCGCTGCTGGAACAGCCCCAGCGAGTCGTCGTGCCCGAAGTCCACGTTGATGAGCTCGGACTCCTGCATGGCCGTGGTGATCGCCACGGCCACGGCGTGCTCGTCCATGCCCTCGCGGATGCCCACCGCGGCGATCGTCGCCGCGTTCGAGGCCTGCTCGGCGCTCAGGTGCACCTCGGCGCCGGAGCCGAGGTAGCAGCCGGTCTTGCTGGGCCGCAGGGCTTCGCGGGCGTCCTCGGTGCAGGCCGTGAGGGCCGCGAGGAGGGCCAGCGAGGCCAAAGCCGGGAGCGTGCGCATCTGTGCCCTGGACAACAGCGACTCCGATCAGGTCGGTCGGCGGCTGATCAGCCTACCCAAGAAGGAGGACGCTTCTCAAGGAACGAACGGGTGCCTTCCCGGCCCTCTTCGGAGAAGAAGTACTCAGCCGTCACGGCAGCGGCCCTGCGCAACTCCCCGCGCAGATCCGGTGTGGCCGTGAGCACTTTGATACCGGCCTGCGCTGAAGGGCCGCCGAGTTCCAGCCGCGCGACGAGGTCTTCGACGACCGAGTCGAGGTGCTCCTCGAAGACCGCCGTCGAGACCAGGCCCCACTCGGCCGCGTCCTCGCCCGTGAACACGTCGCCGTCCTCGACGACGAGCCCGCCGCCCGCCAGGAACAGCTCCCGCATCCGCGCCGGGGTGATCCGCCGCGCCACCACGGGGCCGATCACGGCCGGGACCACGCCCAACCGGACCTCGCTGAACGCCATCTCGGCGTCGAGTGAGGCGATCGTGAAGTCGGCGGCGGCGATCAAACCGAGCCCGCCGCCGCGCGCGGCCCCGCGCACGGCCGCCACCACCGGCACCGGCGCCTCCGCGATGTCGGCCAGCAGCTCGGCCAGGTGCGCTGCCGGGAGCGCCGCGACGCTGCTGGCAGCGACCGACTCCTTGAGGTCGGCGCCCGCGCAGAACACGGGCCCGGCGTGGTCGATCACGACCACCCGCACGTCGCGGTCGGCGACGGCCCGGGCGAGCGCGGAGCGGAGCTCGGCGATGAGGTGGGTCGAGAGGGCGTTGCGCCGTTCGGGCGCGTTGAGGGTAATGGTCGCCACTGCCTGTTCGGCGCGGTAGGCGATCGGTGCGTCATTGCGTTCCACGCCAGTACCGTAGTGGGCGTGTCCACCGTCTCGCCAGTAGCCGACCCGAATTCGCCCGCCGCCTCCATCGCGGCGGCCGCCGCCGACCCCTCGACCGGGGCGGCCGGGTTCGGGTTCTACGTGCACGTCCCGTTCTGCGTCTCCCGCTGCGGCTACTGCGACTTCAACACCTACACGGCCTCCGAACTGGGCGCCGGGGTCTCCCGGGACACGTACGCGTCGATCGTGCGCGCCGAGATCCGCGACGCGGCTGCTCGGTTCGGCAAGCGCCCCAAGGTGGACACGGTGTTCTTCGGCGGCGGCACACCCACGCTGCTTTCTGCGGCGGACCTCTCCTCGATCCTCGCCGAGATCGACGACGCCTTCGGGCTCGCCGACGGCTACGAGGCCACCACCGAGGCCAACCCCGAGTCCGTCGACGCCGACTACCTCGCCGAACTCCACGACGGCGGCTTCACCCGCCTGTCGGTCGGCATGCAGTCCACCGCCTCCCACGTGCTCAAGATCCTCGACCGCGAGCACTCGCCGCAGAAGGCCCTCAACGCCGTCGAGTACGCGCACAAGGCCGGGTTCGAGCACGTCAGCCTCGACCTCATCTACGGCACGCCCGGCGAGACCGCCGCTGATTTCAAAGCGAGCCTCGACGCGGCCGTCGGCGCCGGGGTCGACCACGTCTCGGCGTACGCGCTCATCGTCGAGGACGGGACCGCGCTGGCCCGCCGCATCCGCTCAGGGCAGGTCCCGCAGCCCTCCGACGACGTGGCCGCCGACCGGTACCTCGCCGCCGAAGCCGTCCTCTCCGAAGCCGGGTTCCACTGGTACGAGGTCTCCAACTGGGCCACAACGGAAGCCGCGCAATGCCGCCACAACCTCCTGTACTGGGAGGGCGGCCACTGGTGGGGCGCCGGCCCGGGCGCGCACTCGCACCTGCCGGGCGTGCGCTGGTGGAACCACAAGCACCCCTCGACCTACGGTTCGGCGCTCGCGCGGGGCCTCCCGGCCGCCGGGCACGAGGACCTCACGGACGACGACCAGTACCTCGAGCGCATCCTGCTGCGCACCCGGCTGGCGAGCGGACTCCCGCTATCGTTGCTGCGTCCGACCGGTAAGGCGGCCGCCGAACACGCAGCCGCCGACGGACTCGCCGTCATCGAAGACGAACGCCTCAAGCTCACGCTGCGCGGTCGGCTCCTCGCGGACGCGGTCGTGAGAGACCTCACCTCCTGACGGCGTTCCGGCCGGTCAACGTTAGATTCGTGAAGGCGAACCGTATTCGCCTATCGTGACGCCCCGCGCGCCTCCCCCTAGAGGCCGCGGCACCTCCCAGGTGACGTCCGCGCACGGACCCCCCAATACGAACACCACCCGGAGCCCGCACCCATGCGCACTGCAACGCCCACACTCGCTCGCCGAGGCCTGCTCGTCGCCGCCTCCGCCGCCGGACTCGCGGCCGCCGCCGCCTGCGGCGAGGAAGAGCCGCCCCCGGTCGAGGACGAAGGCGGCCAGGCCGCCGAGGAGCCCACCTCCGAGGCCCCCTCGCCCGAGCCCCGCGAGATCACCATCACGCACGTGGGCGACACCATGCCCGGCTCCTACCCGAACCAGATGGCCGACGACGGCGGCGCGAGCTTCTTCAGCGGCGTCACCGACATCCTCCACGGCGACGTCGTCATCGCCAACCTCGAAGGCGCCCTCTCCACACAGGAGTTCGACAAGTGCGGCGGCGGCGAGTGCACCTACTTCCGCCTCCCCGGCGAGTACGCGCAGGTCTTCGCCGACGCCGGATTCGACGTCATCAACCAGGCCAACAACCACGGCTGGGACGCCGGACCCGACGGCGCCGTCGAAACCCAGGAAGCCGCCGAAGCCGCAGGCATGCAGGTCAGCGGCATCAAGGACGAAGTCTGCCTCGTCGAGACCGAGAGCGGCCTCACCGTCGGCATCGTCGGCTTCGCGCCCTACAGCTTCTACACCGACCTGCGCGACCTCGACGCCGTCGCCGCCCTCGTCGCCTCCGCCCGGGAGCAGGCCGACATCGTCATCGCCACCGCCCACGTCGGCGCCGAAGGCACCGACCACCGGCACGTCCCCGAAGGCGTCGAGAACTACATCGGCGAAGACCGCGGCAACACCCGCGAATTCGTCCACACCTGCATCGACAGCGGCGCCGACATCTTCGTCGGCCACGGACCCCACGTCCTGCGCGGCATCGAGTGGTACAACGGCAAACTCATCGTCCACTCCCTCGGGAACTTCGGCGGCGGCCAGGGCCTCTTCGCCACCGACGGCCCCCTCGGCCGCTCCGCCGTGCTCACCGCCACCTTCCGCGAGGACGGCACCCTCCTCGCCGCCAACGTCACCGCCACCCGCATGGACGGCGACGGCTACCCGCAGCTCGACGACGACAACGGCGCGTACGACGACTTCAACGAGCTCGCCGACGACTTCGGGGACGCCGGAGTGACCGTCGGCGACGACGGCGCGCTCGTCATCCCCTCTGCCTGACCGCACACGTAGACTGGCACTCCCGGACCGGGAGTGCCAGACTTGAGTCCGGCCGACTGAACCCGGGTCCGGTCCGGGACACACCGAACGACGGAGGGGACGTGGCGGCGATGGACGATCGCAAACTCGAAGTGCTGCGCGCCATCGTCGAGGACTACGTAGCCACCCAGGAACCCGTCGGCTCCAAAGCCGTCTCCCAGCGCCACGCCCTCGGCGTCTCCGCCGCGACCGTCCGCAACGACATGGCCTACCTCGAAGAGGCCGGGTACATCCAGCAGCCCCACACCTCCGCCGGACGCATCCCCACCGCCAAGGGCTACCGCCTCTTCGTCGACCGCCTCGGCAAGATCAAACCGCTCTCGGCCGCCGAACGCCGCGCCGTGCACCGCTTCCTCTCCGAAGCGATGGACCTCGACGACGTCGTCACCCGCACCGTGCGCCTCCTCGCCCAGCTCACCCACCAGGTCGCGGTCGTCCAGTACCCCAGCCTCAACCGCTCCTCCGTGCGCCACCTCGAACTCGTCTCGCTCACCCCGACCCGGCTCATGGTCGTCATGATCACCGACACCGGCCGCGTCGAGCAGCGCTACGTCGAGATGCCCGCCGAACTTAGCGAAGACGACGTCCTCGACCTGCGCCGCCTCGTCAACGAGCAGCTCCAGGGGAAGCCCCTCGCCGACGCCCCGCGCATCATCGCCGACCTCGCCGGACTCGCCCGCCCCGAGCTGCACACCACCGCCTCCGCGCTGGCGCGCGTGCTCCTGGACACGGTCGTCGCGCGCACCGAGGAACGCGTCGCCGTCGCGGGCGCCGCGAACCTGACGCGCCCGGGGAACTTCTTCGCCGGGTCCCTGCGGCCCATCCTCGAAGCCCTCGAGGAGGAGGTCGTGCTCATGCAGCTGCTGGGCCGCGCCGACTCCAACGCGCTCCTCACCGTGCGCATCGGCGACGAGAACAACCTCGACGACTTCCGCGAGACCACCGTGGTCACCGCCGGATACGGACCGGGTTCGGTGGTCGGCCACATGGGCGTCCTCGGACCCACCCGCATGGACTACCCGGGCACGATCGCGGCCGTCCGCGCCGTCGCCCGGTACGTGTCCGAGATTTTGGAACAGAACCGCTGACAGGACAGAGCGCACGTGGCTAAGGACTACTACGGCATTCTCGGCGTCGACCGGAACGCCACCGACGACGAACTCAAGAAGGCGTACCGGAAGCTGGCGCGCAAGTACCACCCCGACGTCAGCGACGAACCGGACGCGCAAGAGCGCCTCCAGGACATCAACGCCGCCTTCGAGGTCCTCATGGACCCGCAGAAGCGCGCCATCGTCGACGCCGGCGGCGACCCGTTCTCCCGCACCGCGAGCGGCGGCGCGGGCGGCGCGCCCTTCATGGGCTTCGAGGACATCATGGACGCCTTCTTCGGCGGCTCCATGGGCGGCTTCGGCCGCCGCGGCCCGCGCTCGCGCACCCGGCCCGGCAACGACGCGCTGCTGCGCCTCGACCTCGACCTCGAGGAGGTCGCGTTCGGCACCGAGTCGACCCTGACCGTGGACACCGCGATCCTCTGCGACTCCTGCGAAGGCTCCTGCACCGAAGGCGACGCCGAACCCCAGACCTGCTCGACCTGCGGCGGCTCCGGCGAAGTCCAAGTCGTACAACGTACGATCCTCGGCCAGGTGCGCACCGCGCGCCCGTGCTCGGCCTGCTCCGGCTACGGCACGATCATCACCGACCCGTGCCGCAAGTGCGGCGGCGAAGGCCGCGTGCGCTCGCGCCGCCGGATCACCGTGAAGGTTCCCGCCGGTGTCGAGGACGGCATGCGCATCCGCCTCTCCGGCGAAGGCGAAGTCGGCCCCGGCGGCGGCCCCGCCGGCGACCTCTACGTCGAAGTCCACGAGAAGCCCCACGAGGTCTTCACCCGCGAAGGCTCCGACCTGCGCTGCCGCGTCCGCGTCCCCATGACCCAGGCCGCGCTCGGCACGAAGCTCAACATCCACACCCTCGACGACCAGGTCGAAGTCGAAGTCGCCTCCGGCACGCAGCCGGGCACCATCAAGAAGGTCCGCGGCCACGGCGTCCCCCGCCTGCGCGGCGGCGGCACCCGCGGCGACCTCTACGTCGAACTCGACGTCCGCACCCCCACCAAGATCGACGCCGAGCAGGAAGAGCTCCTCAAGAAGCTCGCCACCCTCCGCGATGAAGAGATCAAAGAGGTCAAAGGCGGCAGCGGGTTTTTTAGCCGTATGCGCGACGCCTTCAACGGCCACGCGTAGCGGGGTAGTTGAACAAGAAGCGCAGCACGGACACGCGTAGCGACACGATCTGACGGACGGCGCCGAGCGGCAACGCTCGGCGCCGTTCCTGGGTCCGATGCTCCTCGGACTCCCTCGCCCGACACCGGACTAAGCTGTCCCGGTGAGCGCACCGGTCTTCCTCGTCAACGCCGTCCCGGCCGACGACGACTACACCCTCGACGGGCCCGAAGGGCACCACGCCGCCGACGTGCAGCGGCTGCAGCCCGGCGAGACCCTGATCCTCAGCGACGGCTCCGGCGGCACCGCCGCCGCCCGCGTCACGCACGCCGAACGCGGCTCCGTGCGCGTCCAGATCTTCGACCGGCGCATCGTCCCCGCCCCCGACCCGAAGCTCACCGTCGTCCAGGCCCTCCCCAAAGGCGACCGCGGCGAACGCGCCGTCCAGATGCTCACCGAGATCGGCGTCGACGAGGTGATCCCCTGGGCCGCTTCGCGATCCATCGTCCAATGGAAAGGCCCGCGCGGCGACAAGGCCCGCGCCAAATGGACCGCCACCGCCCGCGAGGCCTCCAAACAGGCCCGCCGCCCGCACCTCGCGCACGTCGCCGAACTCCACACCACCAAGCAGCTCGTCGCCCGCCTGCGCGACTGCGCGCGCGTCCTCGTCCTCCACGAAGAAGCCGACCTGCCGCTCTCGAAAGCCGAACTCCCCGAAACCGGCGAGATCGCCCTCGTCATCGGCCCCGAAGGCTCCATCAGCCCCGACGAACTGAACGCCCTCAAGGAGTTCGGCGAACCCGTCCGCCTCGGCGACACCGTCCTGCGCACCTCCACCGCGGGCCCCGCCGCCCTCGCGGTCCTCCAGGCCCGACTCGGCCGCTGGTGACTAGGATTCCGGGCATGACCGACACCGACTGCATCTTCTGCAAGATCGTCGCCGGGGACATCCCCTCCACGAAGGTGCTGGAGACCGAGCGCGTGCTCGCCTTCCGGGACCTGCACCCGAAGGCCCCCACGCACGTCCTGGTGATCCCCAAGGACCACTACCCGGACACCGCGGCGCTGGCCGGTGCCGATCCCGAGCTCGCCGGTGAGCTCCTGCGCGCCGCCGCCGAGGTCGCGGCCGTCGAGGGCGTCGCCGAGGACGGATGGCGCCTGCTCGCCAACACGGGCGCGAACGGCGGCCAGGAGGTCTTCCACGTCCACTTCCACGTCTTCGGCGGGAAACCGCTCGGACCGATGCTTTCGGCCTGAAATCACACCGGCGCCGCGATTACTCGTTGTCGCCTGTCGCAGGCGGCAACTACCATTGAGGCATGCAGAACAGCGGCCCCTCAGGCCGCTGCGAACCTCACTTTGGAAGCAGGTGGCGAACAGCCCTCAGCGGGCGAAGCCTATGACCGACCGCTCTGACAACGGCCAGCACACATCGACGATCACGTCCCAGATCACCGTCGGCGACCAGAGCTCGCTCATGGCACTGCTGGGCCGCGCCGACGAGAACCTCCGCTACATCGAGCGCCGCAACCCCGGCGTCGACCTCCACGTGCGCGGAGACACCATCACCCTCACCGGACTCAACGGCGCGCTGCACGCCGCCGAACGACTAGTGAAGGAGCTGCTCGCCTTGGTCGAGAACGGCGAGAGCATCGACCCGGACATGATCCGGCGCACCGAGAACATGCTCAAGTCCGCTCCCGGCGAGCGGCCCGTCGATGTCCTCTCGCAGAACATCGTCTCCAAGCGCGGCAAGGCGATCCGCCCCAAGACGCTCGGCCAGAAGCACTACGTCGAGGCGATCGACAACAACACGATCGTCTTCGGCATCGGCCCCGCCGGTACCGGCAAGACCTACCTCGCCATGGCCAAGGCCGTGCAGGCGCTGCAGGCCAAGGAGATCAACCGGATCATCCTCACCCGCCCCGCCGTCGAGGCCGGGGAGAAGCTCGGCTTCCTGCCGGGCACGCTCTTCGAGAAGATCGACCCGTACCTGCGCCCGCTCTACGACGCGCTCCACGACATGATCGACCCCGCGTCGATCCCGAAGCTCATGGAAGCCGGCACCATCGAGGTCGCGCCCCTGGCCTTCATGCGCGGTCGCACCTTGAACGACTCGTTCATCATTCTCGACGAGGCGCAGAACACCACGCCCGAGCAGATGAAGATGTTCCTGACGCGGCTCGGGTTCGGGTCGAAGATCGTGGTCACCGGTGACATCACGCAGGTCGACCTGCCGAACAACGCCACTTCGGGGCTGCGTGTGGTCCGGGACATCCTCGAGGGCGTCGAGGACGTGCACTTCGCCACCCTCCGGGCGGAAGATGTCGTCAGACACCAGCTGGTCAGCGATATCGTGAACGCCTACGAGAAGTGGGACGCCAAGATGGGCGACCCGAAGAAGGGGCAACGAGGAAACCGTGGGCATCGAGATCATCAATGAGTCCGGGCGGGAAGTCGACGAGTCGGGCATCCGCGCCGTCTCCGAGTTCGCCCTCCACGAGATGGGCGTGAACCCGCTCGCCGAGCTCTCGATCCTGATCGTCGACATCGAGCACATGACCGAGCTCAACAAGCGCTGGATGGGCGGCACGGGCCCCACTGACGTGCTCTCGTTCCCGATGGACGACGCCATGCCCGGCCGCCCCGACTCCTCGGAGCCGGGCACGCCGATCCTCGGCGACCTCGTGCTCTCGCCCGAGGTGGCCGAGGCCCAGGCCAAGGACGCCGGGCACTCCACCGCTGACGAGATGCACATGCTCACCGTCCACGGCGTGCTCCACATCCTCGGCTACGACCACGCCGAACCCGAGCAGGCCAAGGAGATGTTCGGCCTGCAGAACCGGCTGCTCGACGCCTGGCGGGCGAAACGCGAAGCCGCAGCGGAGAGTTAGGCCCGCATGATCCCGTATACGCTCCTGGCCGCGGCGGTCGCACTGACCGCCGTCGCCGGGGCCGCGGCCATGGTCGACTCGGCCCTCACAGCCGTCTCTCCCGCCCGCACCGCCGAACTCGCCGAGCAGCGCGAGCGCGGCGCCGGGTCCCTCGTGAAGATCATCGGGGACCTGCCGCGCCACCTCAACCTGCTCATCCTGCTGCGCCTCGCCTGCGAGGCCGCGGCGATCGCGATAGTCGCCGTCGTGGCCTTCGACTCCTCGCAGGACTCGTGGCTCGCCGTCGGCATCTCCGCCGCGATCATGACCGTCGTGTCGTTCGTCGCCATCGGCGTCGGGCCGCGCACGCTCGGCCGCCAGCACGCCTACCCGATCGCGCTCGCCGTCGCCGGACCCGTCGCCCTGCTCGGCACGGCGCTCGGCCCGCTCGCGAAGATCCTCATCCTCGTCGGCAACGCGGTCACGCCCGGCAAGGGCTTCCGCGAGGGGCCGTTCGCGACCTCGGAGATCGAGATCCGCGAACTGGTCGACGCCGCCGAGGCCCAGGGCACCGTGGACCACGAGGAGCGCGACATGATCGCCTCCGTGTTCGCCCTGGGCGACACCGTGGCCCGCGAGGTCATGGTCCCGCGCACCGCGATGGTCTGGGTCCCCGCCGACATGCTCGCGGACGAGGCCGAGCAGGTCGCGCTCCGCTCGGGCTTCTCGCGCATCCCCGTCGTCGGCGAAGACCTCGACGACGTGCGCGGCGTGGTCTACCTGAAAGACCTCGCCCGCCTCGACGACCGCGTGAACCCGCACGTCAGCGAGGTGATGCGCGCGGTCACGTTCGTGCCCGACTCGAAGCCCGTCGACGACCTGCTGCGCGAGATGCAGACCGCCCGCATCCACATCGCCACCGTCGTCGACGAGTACGGCGGCACCGCCGGGCTCATCACCATCGAGGACATCCTCGAGGAGATCGTCGGCGAGATCACCGACGAGTACGACAACGAGCTGCCGCCCGTCGCCTGGCTCGACGACCGCACCGCCCGCGTCACCGCCCGGCTCTCCGTGCAGGACCTCGAGGACCTGTTCGACGTCGACCTGCCCGAGCTCGACGTGGACACCGTCGCCGGGCTGCTCGCCGCCGAGCTCGGGAAGGTCCCGCTCGCGGGCGACCGCGCCCGCCTGGGCGGGCTCGAACTGACCGCTGAGGGTACCGTTGGCCGCCGCAACCGCATCGAGACGGTGCGCGTCGCGCGCCTGCCCGAACCCGGCGCTCCCGCCACCGTGAACGATGAGAGGCACAAGATCAATGTCTGACCTGCACGTCGACGCCCTCGACGCCGAGGACGCGAAACTCGCCACGCTGGCCCGCGGGGCCGCCGGGCGAGTCCAGCAGACCACCGGCGCGGCCGTGCGCGACGGCATCGGCCGCACCTACGCCTCGGCGGCCGTCGACCTCCCCTCCTTGCGGCTCACGGCCCTCCAGGCGGCCGTCGCCCAGGCCTTCGCGGCCGGGGCGGACAAGCTTGAGGCCGCGGTGCTCTTCGGCACCGCGTCCGACGAGGACGGCCTCCAGGCCGCCCGGGAGATCAGCGCCGACCTCACCGTCTGGTCGGTCATTCGCAAAGAGGTGACCCGTCTTGCCTAGCAACGACTTCCGTGCAGGCTTCGCCTGCTTCGTTGGACGCCCGAATGCGGGCAAGTCCACGTTGACGAACGCGATCATGGGCCAGAAGATCGCGATCACCTCCAAGCGCCCGCAGACGACCCGCCACGTGGTCCGCGCGATCCTGCACCGCCCGGAGTCCCAGCTCATCCTGGTCGACACGCCCGGCCTGCACCGCCCGCGCACGCTCCTGGGCGAACGCCTCAACGACCTCGTCCGCCAGACCTGGTCCGAAGTGGACGTCATCGGCCTGTGCCTGCCGGCCAACGAGAAGCCCGGCCCCGGCGACAAGTTCATCGCGGGCGAGATCGCCAACCTCAACGCGAAGGTCGTCGCGGTCGTCACCAAGATCGACCTCGTCTCGAAGGACGCGCTCGTGCGCCACCTGACGAACGTGGCCGCGCTCGCCGACTTCGCCGACATCGTGCCGGTCTCGGCGAAGACCGGCGAGAACCTCGACGAGCTCGTCGGCGTCCTCTCGGACAAACTCCCTGAATCACCCCAGCTCTACCCGGACGGGATGATCACCGAGGAGCCCGAGCGGGTCATGATGGCCGAGCTCATCCGCGAGGCCGCCCTCGAAGGCGTCCGCGACGAGCTCCCGCACTCTCTCGCGGTCGTCATCGAGGACGTCGAGGACGAGGACTCCGACGGCGGCCCGCGCAAGAAGATCTGGGCCGAGATCTACGTCGAGCGCGACAGCCAGAAGGGCATCATCATCGGCAAGGGCGGCGAGCGCCTCAAGCGCGTCGGCACCAAGGCCCGCAAGGGCATCGCCCAGCTCATCGACAGCCGCGTCTACCTCGACCTCCACGTGCGCGTCGCCAAGGACTGGCAGCGCGACCCGAAGATGCTCGAACGACTCGGATTTTGACGGGAAAACGCCGACGGCCCGGCCCCTCGAATGCGAGGAGTCGGGCCGTTTCCTTTCCCATTAGCGAGAAACGCCAGGTGAACACGCGGTGACCCCACTCACGGACCCCGCTGTGGCAGAGGCCGAATGGGGTCATGTACTCTTTAACTACCGACGCGGGATAGAGCAGCTCGGTAGCTCGCCAGGCTCATAACCTGGAGGTCGGTGGTTCAAATCCGCCTCCCGCTACTGGATGAAAAACCCGGTTTCCTCGAAAGAGGGAGCCGGGTTTTTCTGTGTTCCGGATTAGTGCGCGGGATTGGTGTTCTTCGGCGCTAGGAGTGACGGTCCTGCGGTCGCGAGTGACCATAGGGCGAGCACGGCCAGGGCTATGAGGACTATCGACCAGCCCGGTTCTATGGGGAGCCATAGGAAGTTCGACAGGAGCGAGGCCGCGGCGAGGGCCATGCCGAGGAGGCGGGCCAGGGGGTTGGCGCGGAGGACGCCGATGCCGACCGCGATGGCGAGGACGCCGACGGCGAGGTGCACGAAGCCCCAGGCGCTGATGCTGATCCCGAATTCGTAGTCGGGCGGGGCGACGAAGTAGCCGCCGGTCGAGAGGGCGGCGATGCCCTGGACGGCCTGTGCGAGGCCGCCGAGGATGAGGAGGATCGCCCCTGGCAGGGCGCGACTCGTCTTGATCATGTGGTTCCCCGATCCGTGCGTGTTCGAGTCTGATTTTCGACCTGTCGGCGGCGTTGTGCAGCCCGGTTGGCGAATGCGGCCCTGATCGGGGAAATCGGGCGAGGAGGGCTCGGGTTCCGGGTAGCGTCCCAACCATGCGGTTCATTGTTCACACGCTGGTCACGGCCGCGGCGCTGGCATTCGCGGCATACATCCTGAGCGGAATCCACGTCGACGGTTCTGGGACCGCCGAGAACACGTTGACCCTTATCGGGGTCGCTCTGGTCTTCGGCCTGGTCAACGCGATCTTGAAGCCGCTCATCCGTAAAGCGGGGAGCTGCCTCTACATCGTCACGCTCGGGCTGGCCGCGCTCGTTGTGAACGCGCTGCTGTTCCTGCTCACCGAGTGGATCGCCGACCAGTTCGGGCTGCCGTTTGCGATCGACGGGTTCTGGCCCGCGCTCTGGGGCGCGGTGATCGTCAGTGTCGTCAGCTGGATCATCGGCCTGCTGATCCCCGGGAAGAAGGACTTAGCGGGGCGGGGCCGTGGTCGCGCGGATGACGAGTTTCGCGTCGCAGACGGTCTCGCGGGCGGGGAGGGCCGCGTTGTCGAGGCGTTCGACGGCGCTGCGGACGGCGTTCTCGGCGATGCCGGTGGCGTCCTGGCGGACCGTGGTGAGGTTGATGTGGGACAGGTGCGAGAGGTTGCTGTCGTCGTAGCCGACGATCGAGACCTGGCCGGGGACGTCCACGCCGCCGCTGCGCAGGGCGTGCATGAGGCCGATCGCGCAGCGGTCGTTGGCGGCGAGCACGGCGGTCGGCAGCGTGTCCTCGCTCAGGAGCTGCATCCCGGCCGCGATGCCCGCGTCCTCGTCCTGGGCGCCGGGGAGCACGCGGATCTCGTCAGCGAGGCGGTGGCGGCGCATGGCGGCCCGGTAGGCGGTGCGGCGGTCGGCCGAGCCGGGGCCCTTGCCGCCGTCGATGTGCACGATGCGGCGGTGGCCGAGGTCCACGAGGTGGTCGACGGCCTGGCGCACGCCCTTCGCTTCGGCGGTGTGGACGCTGTCGACGCCGGGGGTGGTGGCCTTGCGGCCGACGACGACCGTGGGGACGGTGCCGCCGAGGCGTTCGGTGGAGTGCGATTCGGGGTCGGAGACGAGCAGCACGAGCGCTTCGCAGCGGTGCCCGAGGAGCGCTCCCGTGGCGAGGTGCTCGTCGCGTCCGGGCGCGATGGCCGAGAGGAGGACGTCGTATCCGAGCTGGGCGGCGGCCGGGTAGATGGCCTTGACGACCTCGGCGTGGAAGGGCTGTTCGAGGTTCATGAGGACGCCGAGGGTGCGGCTGCGGCCGCGCGCGAGCATCTGGGCGGCGCTGTCGGGCCGGTAGCCGAGCTCGTCGGCGGCTTTGAGGACGCGCTCGCGGGTGGCCGCTCCGGCGCCGGGGCGGTCGCGCAGGACGAGGGAGACGAGCGTGCGGGACACGCCCGCGCGCTTGGCCACGTCGGCCATGGTGGCGCGCTGGGGGGCGGTTTGCGATTGGGGCTGAAGCGCTTCGTCCAACGACTCGTCCTCTCCTGGGCTCGGTTGGCGACCGGCGGGTAACCCGAGTTTATTTCCGTCGGGCTCGGCGGCTTGACGCGCGGGTCTCGAAGTGAGTATATTCCAAATCACTGTCGCGCGACAGTAACGCGCGACAGTGGAGCGCTCCAGATTTTCGAGAGGAAGGTGTGCCCGTGGCCGCGACGCATGACGTCGTCACGATGGGCCGGGTCGGGGTCGACATCTACCCCCAGCAGGTCGGCGTCGGCCTCGAGGAGGTCGAGACCTTCGGCAAGTTCCTGGGCGGGAGCCCGACGAACGTGGCCGTCGCGGCGGCCCGGTACGGGCGCTCGGCTGCGGTCATCACGAAGGTCGGCGCCGATCCGTTCGGGAAGTTCGTGCGGAACGCGCTCCGGGGTTACGGGGTCGATGACTCGTTCGTCGGGACTGCTGCGGAGCTGCCGACGCCTGTCACTTTCTGCGAGATCTTTCCTCCGGATGATTTTCCTTTGTACTTCTACCGGCTTCCCAAGGCTCCTGACCTCGATATTCGTGCTGTTGAGCTGGATTTTGACGCGATCAGGGACGCTTCGGTCTTCTGGGTGACCGTCACTGGTCTGTGCCAGGAGCCTTCTCGGTCTGCGACGCTCGCCGCGCTTGAGGCGCGGGGCAAGCGCGGCATCACGATCCTCGACCTCGACTACCGGCCGATGTTCTGGGACTCGCCCCAGTCCGCCCGCGACTGGGTGAGACTGGCATTGCCGCACGTCACGGTCGCGGTCGGCAACCGCGAGGAGTGCGAGGTCGCCGTCGGCGCGACGGACACTCCCGCCGAAGCCGCCCAGGCCCTCCGCGCGGCCGGCGTCTCGCTCGCCGTCGTCAAGCAGGGCCCGAAGGGCGTGCTCGCCCTCGACGACAGCGGCCAAGTGGAAGTGCCGCCCGCACCAGTGAACGTGGTCAACGGCCTCGGCGCGGGCGACGCCTTCGGCGGCGCGCTCGTCCACGGCCTGCTCGCCGGGTGGGACACCGAGCGCATCATGCGCTTCGCCAACGCGGCGGGCGCGATCGTCGCCGGTGAACTCGCCTGCTCCGACGCCATGCCGACCGAAGCCGAAGTGGAGCGCAAATTGCAGGAGGCACGCGATGCGGCGTGACCAGCTCGCCGAACTGGCCCGGACCAGGCTGACCGACCCGGCCGCGATCCGCCGGGCCGCCGAAGCCCGCAAGCGCGCCACGAGTCCTGTTGGCGCGTCGGGCAAATGCTTCATCATCGCCGCCGACCACCCCGCCCGCGGCGCCCTCGCCACCGGCGGGGACCCGATGGCGATGGCCGATCGCGGCCAGCTGCTCGAACGGCTCGTCACCGCCCTTGAGAACCCTGGATGCAACGGCGTGCTTGCTACGGCTGACATCCTTGAGGACCTGCTGCTTCTCGGGGCGCTGGACGGGAAGGTCGTCTTCGGGTCTATGAACCGCGGCGGGCTTGCCGGGGCTTCATTCGAGATCGATGATCGCTTTACCGGGATGAGCGCGGACGCCATCGCCCGCATGGGGTTCGACGGCGGCAAGACGCTTACTCGCATCGACCTTGAGGATGACCGCACCGCTCCTACTTTGCAGGCTACGGCTCATGCGGTCGATGCTTTGGCGGATCGTGGACTGATCGCGATGGTGGAGCCCTTCATCTCCCGCCGCGAAGGCGGGAAGGTCGTGAACGACTTGACGACGGAGGGGGTCGTCAAGTCGGTCGCGATCGCCTCGGGCCTCGGCTCGACCTCGGCCTACACCTGGCTCAAGGTGCCCACCGCGCCCGACATGGAACGCGTCGCGGCCGCCTCGACCCTGCCGATGGTCATCCTCGGCGGCGAGGTCGCCGACCTTGCTGCGCAACGCGAGAGCTGGGGCCGGTCGCTGTCATTGCCCAATGTGGTCGGTCTGACTGTCGGCCGGTCGCTCCTTTACCCGGCTGACGGCGATGTCGCCTCGGCCGTCGATGCGGTGGTGAGCCTGCTGTGAGCACCTATTACCTGCCTTCCGGATCTACCGCCGACGGGCCTTACGACACCGTCGTCACTCCCGAATCCGCTGGCTGGGGTTACTCCGGCCTGAAGGTGCTGCAGTTGGAGCCCAACGGCTCGGCCACGTTCGCGACCGGCGACGCCGAGATGCTGGTGCTGCCGCTCTCCGGGAGCTGCACCGTCACCTGCGACAGCGCCACCGGAAACAGTGAGACCTTCGAGGTCCAGGGCCGCCGGAACGTCTTCAGCCGCGTCACCGACTTCGTCTACGTCCCAAGGGATGCCACGGTCACCGTCACGAGCGCGAGCGGCGGCCGGTTCGCCCTGCCCTCCGCGAAGTGCGAGCGCCGCCTGCCCGCCCGCTACGGCCCCGCCGAGAACGTGCCGGTCGAGCTGCGCGGCTCCGGCCAGGCGTCCCGGCAGGTCAACAACTTCTGCACGCCGGAGACCTTCGAGGCCGACAAGCTCATCGCCTGCGAGGTCATCACCCCCGGCGGCAACTGGTCGTCCTTCCCGCCCCACAAGCACGACGAGGCGAAGGACGGCGAAGCCGAGCTCGAGGAGATCTACTACTTCGAGGTCTCAGATCCCGCCGGTTTCGCCTGGCAGCGCGTGTACGGCACCCCGGAGCGGCCAATCGAGGTCAGCGAAGAGGTCCGCAGCGGCGACGTGGTCGTGATCCCGCACGGCTGGCACGGCCCGAGCGCCGCCGCCCCCGGGTACGACCTCTACTACCTGAACGTGATGGCCGGTCCCGGAGCGGACCGCGCCTGGCTCATCAGCGACGACCCCGCCCACGGGTGGGTCCGGTCCACCTGGGCCCCTGAGGATCTTGATCCTCGCCTGCCGCTGTCCTCGGCTGTGGAGAAGGAGGGCGACGATGCCTTTTAACGGCGTGCCCGCTGACACGATTCGACTCACCACCGCGCAGGCGCTGGTCCGCTTCCTCGCCGCGCAGTACTCGGAGCGCGACGGCGCCGAGCAGCGCCTCATCCCGGGTGTGTGGGGGATCTTCGGGCACGGGAACGTGGCCGGGCTCGGGCAGGCGCTGCTCCAAGCGGCGCAGACCGGCGAGGCCGACCTGCCGTACTACCTGGCGCGCAACGAGCAGGCCATGGTCCACGCTTCGGCGGCGTTCGCGAAGATGAAGAACCGGCTGCAGACGTTCGCGTGCACCGCTTCGACCGGGCCGGGTTCGACGAACATGATCACCGGTGCGGCGCTGGCGACGACGAACCGGCTTCCGGTGCTGCTCTTGCCTTCCGACATGTTCGCCTCGCGGGTTCCCGACCCGGTGCTGCAGCAGTTGGAGGACACACGCGCGGGGGACGTGAGCGTGAACGACGCGTTCCGGCCGGTGTCCAAGTACTTCGACCGCGTCTCGCGGCCCGAGCAGTTGATCCCTGCTGCTCTGGCGGCGATGCGCGTGCTGACCGATCCGGTCGAGACCGGGGCCGTGACGCTGTGCCTGCCGCAGGACGTGCAGGCCGAGGCGTTCGACTGGCCGGTCGAGTTCTTCCGCAGGCGGGTGTGGCGCGTCGGCCGGGTCGCGCCCGATCCCGCCGCTGTGGAGCGGGTCTCGGCACTGCTGCGCAGTGCCGAGAAACCGCTCATCGTCGCCGGCGGCGGCGTCGTCTACTCCGAGGCCGAGGCCGAGCTGCGGGCGTTCGCCGAGGCCACGGGGATTCCGGTGGCGGACACGCACGCCGGGAAGGGCGCGGTCCCGTGGGACCACCCGCAGGCCGTGGGCGGGCTCGGGTCGACCGGCACTTCTGCCGCGAACGCCCTTGCGGCCGAAGCGGACGTGGTGCTCGGTATCGGCACCCGCTACTCGGACTTCACGACCGCCTCGCACACCGTGTTCGGCGATCCTGACGTCACGTTCGCGAACCTGAACGTCGCCCGGCTGGACGCTGCGAAGCACTCGGCGGAGATGCTGCTCGCCGACGCCAAGACCGGCCTTGCCGCGCTGACGAAGGCCCTCGAAGGCTGGAGCGTCCCCGACGAGTACCGGGCCGAGACGCGCCGTCTCGCCGAGGAGTGGCAGGCCACGGCCGACGCCTGCTTCAACCTGGGGCACGGCCCGCTGCCCGCCCAGACCGAGATCCTCGGCGCGCTCAACGATGTTCTGGACGACTCCGACGTCGTGATCAACGCGGCCGGGTCGATGCCCGGCGACCTGCAGATGCTCTGGCGCGCAAGGGACCCGAAGGCCTACAACGTCGAGTACGCGTTCTCGTGCATGGGCTACGAGATCGCGGCCGGGGTCGGGACGAAGATGGCCGCGCCCGAGCGCGAGGTCGTCGTCCTCGTCGGCGACGGCTCGTACCTGATGCTGTCGAGCGAGATCGCGACCATGGTCTCCGAGGGACTGAAAGTGATCATCGTGCTCGTCCAGAACCACGGGTTCGCCTCGATCGGCTCGCTCTCCGAATCCCTTGGCTCCCAGCGGTTCGGCACCGCGTACCGCTACCGCGACGGGAAGTCGGGCCTGCTCGACGGCGACGTGCTCCCCGTCGACCTGGCCGCGAACGCCGCCAGCTTCGGCGCCGAGGTCATCGAGGCCGACTCCGTGGCGTCCTTCCGCGACGCGATCGCCCAGGCGAAGGCCAACGACCGCACCACGGTCGTGCACGTCGAGACCGACCCGACCGGCCCGAACCCGCCCGGTTCGGCCTGGTGGGAAGTGCCCGTCAGCGAAGTGTCCGAACTCGACTCCACGCGCGCCGCCCGCGCGACGTACACCGACCAGAAGCGCGCCCAGCGCCACTACCTCTAAGGGACCAGTCATGACGACCATTGAGCATTGGATCGGCGGGGCGTTCACGCGCGGCGCGTCGACCCGCACCGGATCGGTGTTCAACCCGGCGACCGGGGAGGCGCAGCGGCAGGTCCTCCTCGCTGAAGCCGCCGACGTGGACGCGGCGGTCTCGGCCGCCGCGAAGGCCTTCGAATCCTGGGGCGACTCCTCGCTGTCGCAGCGCAGCAAGGTGATGTTCCGACTGCGGGAACTGCTGTGCAAGCACGAGGACGAGATGGCGAAGCTGATCTCCTCGGAGCACGGGAAGGTCGTCGAGGACGCCCGCGGTGAGATCATCCGCGGCCGCGAGGTAGTCGAGTACGCCTGCGGCATCGCCGATGTCTTGAAGGGCAGCTTCTCCGATCAGGTCTCGCGTGGTGTGGACGTGTTCAACTTCCGCCAGCCGCTGGGCGTCTGCGCGGGCATCACGCCGTTCAACTTCCCGATCATGGTGCCGATGTGGATGCACCCCATCGCGATCGCCACCGGCAATACGTTCGTCTTGAAGCCTTCCGAGCGCGACCCGTCGGTGTCGAACCTGATCGCCGAGCTGTACGCCGAGGCCGGCCTGCCCGACGGCGTGTTCAACGTCGTCCACGGCGACAAGACCGCCGTCGACGCGATCCTGGACCACCCGGACATCGCCGCCGTCTCGTTCGTCGGCTCGACGCCGATCGCGAAGTACGTGCACGAGAAGGCGACCGCTACCGGCAAGCGGGTCCAGGCCCTCGGCGGGGCCAAGAACCACGCGGTCGTCCTGCCGGATGCGGACCTGGAGTTCGCCGCGAACCACTTGACCGCCGCCGCATTCGGCTCGGCGGGGCAGCGGTGCATGGCCATCTCGGTCGGCGTCGCGGTCGGCGATGCCGGTGACGCCCTGGTCGAGGTGCTGAAGCGCAAGGCCGAGGAGGTCAAAGTCGGTCCGGGCGACGACCCTGCCTCCGAGATGGGCCCGGTCGTCACGGCCGCTGCGAAGGACCGCGTGACCAGCGCCGTCGCCACGGGCGAAGCGCAAGGCGCCGAAGTGGTCGTGGACGGCCGGGACTTCCGCGTTCCCGGCCACGAGGGCGGCTTCTTCGTCGGCCCTTCGCTCCTCGACCACGTCACGGTCGACATGGACGCGTACAGGGAGGAGATCTTCGGGCCGGTCCTGTCGGTCGCCCGCGCCGCGAACATCGACGAGGCGATCGCGCTCATCAACGCCAACCCGTACGGCAACGGCACCGCGATCTTCACCTCCTCCGGCGCGGCCGCTCGCCGCTTCCAGCGCGAGGTCAAAGTCGGCATGATCGGCGTCAACGTCCCGATCCCCGTCCCGATGTCGTACTACTCCTTCGGCGGCTGGAAGGACTCCCTCATCGGCGACTCCCCGATCCACGGCCCCGAAGGCGTCCGCTTCTACACCCGCGTCAAGACCGTCACCACCCGCTGGCCCGAGGTCAAGCAGTCGGTCGACGCCGCATTCCATTTCCCCACCTCCAGCTAAGCACCGCAAAGGAGACCGTCAATGACGACGACACAAGCCCCCAACCTCCGGCTCGGATCGGCCCCCGACTCGTGGGGGGTGTGGTTCCCCGAGGACGAGCGTCAGCTGCCGTACGACCGGTTCCTGGACGAGCTCGCGGGCGCCGGGTACGAATGGCTCGAGCTGGGCCCGTACGGGTACCTGCCGACCGATCCGCAGGTGCTGGCCGACGAGGTCGGCTCGCGGGGCCTGAAGGTCTCGGGCGGGACCGTGTTCGGGAACCTGCACCGGCCCGAGAAGTTCGCGGAGACCGTCGACATCGTCTCGAAGGTCGCGAAGCTGACGGCCTCGCAGGGCGCGAAGCACGTCGTGTTCATCCCGCCGCTGTTCCGCGACGAGAAGACCGACGCGATCAACGACGTCACCGAGTGGGACGCGGAGGAGTGGAAGACCGTGCACGCCACGGCGAACCGCATCGGCAGGCAGATGTTCGAGGAGTACGGCGTGCAGATCGCGCTGCACCCGCACGCGGACTGCCAGATCATGACCCAGCCGCAGATCGAGACCTTCCTTGACGGGACGGACTCCGATTTCGTGTCCCTGTGCCTGGACACGGGCCACGTCGCGTACGGCGGCGGGGACAATGTGGACCTGATCCGGCGCTACGGCGAGCGCATCGGCTACGTGCACATCAAGCAGATGGACCCCGAGATCCTGCGGCAGGTGCGCGACGAGAAGTTGGGCTTCGGCGAGGCCGTCAAGCGCGGCGTATGCGTCGAGCCCCCTGCGGGCGTGCCGAACCCGGCCGACATCGTCACCGCACTGTCCACTCTCGACGCCGAGCTGTTCGTGATCGTCGAGCAGGACCTGTACCCGTGCGAGCCGGACGTCCCCCTCCCGATCGCGGTCCGCACCCGCAAGTACCTGGGCGGCTGCGGTCTCGGCGCCGGCCGCCAGCAGTCCTAGCCAAACCGAAGAATGAGGAGCACCATGAGCATCGGCATCGGCCTGATCGGCACCGGCTGGATCGGCGAGCAGCACGTGCACCGCCTGGCGAACGTCGTGGCCGGGGCGCGGGTCGTCGCGGTCTCGGACATCGACGCCGGGTCTGCCGGGAAGGTCGCGGCCTCGGTCGGCGCCCGCGTAGTCGACACGGCCGAGCGCCTGATCGCCGACCCCGAGGTCGAGGCGGTCGTCGTGACCTCGTGGGGTCCGGCGCACGCCGAGCAGGTGCTGGCCTGCATCGCGGCGGGCAAACCGGTGTTCTGCGAGAAGCCGCTCATCACCGAGATAGCCGACGGGCTGCGGATTCTCAAGGCCGAGCAGGCGGCCGGGCGCCGCCTCGTGCAGGTCGGGTTCATGCGCCGCTACGACGCCGGGTACCGGCAGATGAAGCAGGTCCTGGACGCGGGGGAGATCGGCGAGCCGCTCATGGCGCACTGCGTGCACCGCAACCCGAACGTGCGCGAGGCCTACACGACCGAGATGGCCGCCAAGGACACCGCCGTGCACGAGGTCGACGCGATGCGCTGGCTCCTCGGCGAGGAGTTCGTATCGGTGCAGACCGTGCTGCCGCGCAAGACCTCGAAGCGCTTCCCGCACCTGCAGGACCCGCAGATCTTCCTGTTCGAGACCGCTTCGGGCGCGCGCGTGGACGTCGAGGCGTTCGTGAACTGCCAGTACGGCTACGACATCCAGTGCGAGATCGTGGGCGAGGACGGCGCGGTGCGCCTGCCCGACCCGGCCGCGCCCGTGGTCCGCAAGGCCGCCAAGGCGAGCACCGAGGTGCTGCAGGAGTTCGGCGACCGCTTCGCGGACGCGTTCGACGTCGAGCTCCAGGACTGGGTCGACCACCTGCTCAAGGGCGAGGACCCGACCGGTCCGTCCTCTTGGGACGGTTTCGCGGCCACCGTGGTGGTGGACGCGGCAGTGCGCTCGCTGCACTCGGGCGAGATCGTCCCGATCGAGCTGCCCGAGCGCCCGGAGTTCTACGCCTAGAACCGCGAACGGCTTGGACCGCGCGCGCGGTGTTTGCTAAGGTCACGCAGTCAAGGCCCCTGCCGGCAGGCCGGGGCCTTCTCCGTGTCCGCGAGTTCATGAAGGTTCGCAAGTCCCATGCAGCAGTACGCGATGTTGATATCGCCCTCCGCCAACCGCGTCTACGCGCGCACCGCCGCCCGGATGGCGGCGAACGAGATCCGGGTCTTCAGCGCCCACGTCCTCGACGGCGAGATCGAGGACGTCGAGGAGGCCGTGTTCGGCGGCGTCCCGTACCTCGCCTTCCGCTCCGACTCGCTGAGCGCCCGCGACCTGCGGCTGCTCGCGAACCTCTCGTCCCTGTTCGCGCTGTTCGCGGTGCGCGGGGCGATGCTGGAGCCGGTCCGGGTCGAGCGGCTCGACCGGTACGACGACGACCTGATCACGATCCTCAAATACGTGGGCAAGACGAACGAGCAGTTCACGAAGCTGCTGCTGAACGTCACGGCCGCGGTCGCGCTGGCGCCCGACCGCATCCTCGGCGGCGGTGTGAAGGTCCTCGACCCGATGTGCGGGCGCGGCACCACCTTGAACCAGGCCGCGATGTACGGCTGGGACGCGTTCGGCGTGGAGGTCGACAAGCGCGACTTCGAGGCGTACGGCGCGTTCGTGCAGCGCTGGCTGAAAGACAAGCGGCTCAAGCACACCGCCGTCTCCAGCCGGGTGAAGCGCGAGGGCCGCGGGGTCGGGCAGCGCACCAGGGTCGAGTTCGCGGCGTCGAAGGAGCGCCACCGCGCGGGCGACGTGCAGGCGCTGGAGATCGTCAACGCGGACACGCTGCGCAGCGGCGAGGTGTTCAGGCGGGCGTCGTTCGACCTCGTAGTGACCGATGCGCCGTACGGGGTGCAGCACGCGGCGGTGCGGGAGACGCGGGCGCTGACGCGGCGGCCGACGGAGCTGCTGGAGGCCGCGGTCCCGGTGTGGGCGGACCTGCTCAAGCCCGGCGGCGGGATGGGGATCTCCTGGAACCTCCACACCACGGCCCGCGCGGATCTCGTTCTGATCCTTGAGGATTCGGGTCTGGAGGTCGTCGAGGACGGGCCCTTCCAGGATTTCGAGCACCGTGTCGACCAGGCGATTAACCGCGATCTGGTGGTGGCCCGCAAGCCTAAGTAGGAGCAGGGAGTGAGGCGCGCCGCCGGGTCCTGGGGGCCCCGGCGGCGCTTTCGGGTTCCGGCTAGCGGCGGCCGCGTGCTACGGCGAGGTCGAGGCCGCTGTCTTCGGCCACGTCCTCCCACTCGACGAACTTGAAGTTCGTGCTGGACTCGTCGGAGCCTTCGGGCGTGTTGTCGCCGTCCTGGACGACGAGGAGGCCGCCGTCGAAGCCGGGGAGGCTCACGTTGACGACGTCGGCGCCGTCGCTGTGCTGGGTCGAGTCGACATTGCCGTCGCCGATCGCGAAGGACCCGAGGTAGGGGTTCCCTTCGGCGAGCGAGTAGACGGCGTACGTGTCGTCGCCCTGGCTGGAGGCGAGGAGGTAGCCCTTGCCGCGGCCGGTGTCGTAGAGGGTGAGGCCTTCGATGTCGGTGCGCAGGTGCTCGCCGCCGTAGCCGGGGTTGTCGCCGGAGACGCACTCCTCGGTCTCGGGATCGAACTGGGCGGGCTGGCCGAACTCGACGGCGGTGTCGACGAGCTCGGGTTCGCCGGTGAGGTCGGCGTCGATCTTCCAGATGCCGACGAGTTCCTGCCCGAGGTAGGCGGTGCCGGTGGCGTCGTGGACGACCATGCCTTCGACCTGCGCGTACTCGCCGGGGTCGTCGCAGGTGGTCCAGGTGGAGCCGTCGGGCATCGCGAACTCGGCGGGGAGCGTGAGGGTGCGGATCTTCTTCCAGCCGACGGTGTCGCCCTTGGCTTCGAGCTTCAGCAGGGCCACTTCGGTCTCGGAGTTGCGGCTGACGAGGGCGTAAGCGCCCGTGGAGTCCTGCCACGTGGTGAGGCCGTAGGCGGTGTGCTCGCCGTTGATGTCCTCCTGCGACCCGCTGAAGATCCAACCGGCGCCCGGGTCGGTGACCTCGGTGAGCCCGTCTTCGTCGACGATGAAGACGCCGAGGTTGTCCATGCCCTTGTCGGAGGCGACCGCGAGGTCGACGGTCTCGCCGTCGAGCTTGAAGCCGCGGACGAGGTCGACGTTGTTGTAGCGGCCGGGCGCGTCGTCCTCGCCGGGGGCGGGCTTGGGCGCGATGTGCTGGACCTCTTCGCCTTCGAGGTCGTAGACGTAGATCCCGGCCTCCTTCGCGGTGGCGATGACGAGGCTGTCCTCGGGGTCGTCGGCGTCGACCCAGATGGCGGGGTCGTCGGCGTCGGCGTTGTCCTCGTCCCACAGCGCGGGGGTCTCGAGCTCGGCGGTCAGCCCGTCGTCGGAGGACCGGGGGTGGGCGTGCGCAGCGGCAGCGCACACGAGCACGGCGGCGGTGCCGCACGCGGTGAGGGTGAAGAGTCGGGAAAGCACGGAGTCTCCTCGATACGGGGTTGAGTTGTCGACTCGATGCTGGTCCCTCCCAATGAATCCCAGGTGAACAAGGCTCGACCGCCAGGGCGAATTCCGGGCACGCGCCTACCTCCGGGTCCTCCATAGGAGCCAGATGAAGTAGGGGGTGCCGATGAGGGCGCAGACGAGGCCCGCCGGGATCTGGGCCGGGGCGATCACCGTGCGGCCCAAGGTGTCGGCGAGGCTGACGAGGAGGACGCCGAGGAGGATCGAGACGGGCAGGACGCGGGTGTGCCTGCTGCCGACCAGGGCCCGGGCGAGGTGCGGGGCGACGAGGCCGACGAAGCCGATGACGCCGACGACCGCGACTGCCGCGGCGGTGAGCACGGCGGCCGCGCCGAGGAGGAGCAGCCGGGTGCGCTCGAGCCGGACGCCGAGGGTGCGCGGGGTGTCGTCGTCGAGTGCGAGGAGGTCGATCTCCTTGCGGTGCATCACGACTACCGGGATCACGAGTGCGAGCGCGGCGACGAGCGGGATGAGCCGCTCTGCCGTCCGCCCGTACGTCGAGCCGGAGAGCCAGGTCATCGCCTTGGGCGTGTCCCACGGGTCCGAGGCCAGGATGATCAGGGTGATCACGGCCATGCCGAGCGACCAGACGCCGATGCCGACGAGCACGAGCCGCCCGGTGTCGAGGCCGCCGCGCCACGCGAGCGCGTACACGATCCCGAAGGCGGCCAAGCCTCCTGCGGCCGCCACGCCCGTCACGGTCCAGGCGCCCGCGTTGGGGGCCCAGGTGATGAGGGTGACCGCGCCGATGCCCGCCCCGGCGGTGACGCCGAGGAGGCCGGGTTCGGCGAGCGGGTTGCGCAGGACGCCCTGCGTCACCGTGCCCGCGCACGCGAGCGCGGCCCCGGCGAGGATCGCGGCGAGGACGCGCGGGTAGCGCTGGTCGATGATCCACGTGTACGTGGACCCGGTCTTGCCCGCGAGCCAGTTGACGAGGTCGCCGCCGAGCAGCATCGTGTCCCCGGCGAGCATCCCGCCGACGAGTGCCGCGACGGCTCCGGCCGCGAGGCCGGTGACGATGAGCGCGTAGGCGATCCGGCCCCGGTTCGCGGCGCCGTGGAGGATCGCGGGCTTGTCCGGGGACCCGGCGCTGCGGACGCTGCGCGCGAGCCACACCATGACGCCCGCGCCGAGCAGGGTCGTGGTGACGCCAACCGGAATGTAGATGCTCTTCTCATCATCCACAGTGGCCCGGAGGGCGAGGTCGGCGCCGACGATGACGAGCGCGCCGCACAGGGCGCTGAAGGGGATGAGGACGCGGTGGGCGAGGAGCCCGGGGAGGCGCTGCGCGATCTGGCGGGCCATGACCGGCGCGGCGAGGCCGACGAAGCCGATCGGGCCGGCGACCGCTACCGCGCAGGCGGCCAGCATGAGCGAGCAGACCACGGCGAGCGTTCTGGTGCGCCGCACGTGGACGCCGAGGCTCGCGGCGGTGTCGTCGCCCAGGCGCAGCAGGTCCAGGCGCGGCCCGAGCAGCAGCGCCCCGGCGACGGCGAGGATGACGAGCGGCGCGGCCTGTACCGCGGGAGCGAACCCGGCGAGGCTGAGACTGCCCGAGCCCCAGGCGAACAGACCCGTGGTCGACTCTTCGAAGAGGATGAGCAGGACCGAGACGAGCGAGTTCGCGGCCATCGCGGTCGCGGACCCGGCGAGGATCAACCGGGTCGTGGCCGACCCGCCGCCGCCCGCGGCGAGCGCGAGCACGAGGCCCGCCGTCGCCACGGCCCCGGCGAACGCGACGCCGATCCCCGACAGGAGCGGGAGGCTGATCCCGAAGGCCGCCACAACAGTCACGGCCAGGTACGCCCCGGCGTTGACCGCGAGCGTGTCCGGGCTCGCGAGCGGGTTGCGCGCCACGGTCTGCAGCAGCACGCCCGAAGCGCCGAGCGCGAGGCCGACGAGGACCGCGGCGGCCAGCCGTGGCAGGCGCGCCCCTTCGAGCACGTTCCACACGCCCGGGTCGGCCGCGCCGACCACGAGCTTCAGCACGTCAACCGTGTCTACAGAGGACGTCCCCTGGGTCAGGTGCAGCGCCGAGAGCAGTACGAGCGCGCCGACCGCCGCGGTGAAGACCGCGGCGGTCGGCAGCAGACGCGGCGGGTTCGGGGCCGGGGCCGCAAGCCGCGCCGGCGTCACGGTGCTCAACTGCCGTAGACCTCGGCGAGGTAGTCGAGCAGGATCTCAGACGAGCGCGGGCCGCCGAAGGTCCAGGCGCCCTTGGGAAGCTCGTACATCGTGCCGTCCTTGACGAACTTCAGGTCGTCGTAGATCGGGTTGCCGACGAGCGCCTCGTTGAAGATGTTGTCGTCGAACGAGTTGTTGTACACCAGGTTCAGCTCGGTGTCGGTGTACTGCGCCAGGCCCTCGACGTCGGTGGCGCCCAGGCCCCACACGCCGTCGGTCTCGCCCTTCCATGCGTTCTGGAGGCCGACCTCCTTGGCGAGCGCGCCGAACAGCGAGCCTTCGCCGAAGGGCCGCACGGAGATCGAGGAGCCGTCGATCCAGCCGTCGACGATGAACACCGGGACGTCGGCCTTCCCGCCCGCCTGGATCGCGGCGGCGGTGTCGGCGAGCTTCGTCTCGAAGGCCGCCCACAGCTCGTCGGCCTCGGCGTTCTTGCCGGTGAGGTCGGCGATCATGTCGACGTCGCGGTGCATCCGCGCGAGGTTGTCCTCTTCGTTGGAGCCCTCGGTGACCAGCACGGGGACGAACTCCTCGAGCGGCTCGATGATGGCCTCGTTGTCGTTCTCGAGGATCACGAGGTCCGGGTTGAGCCCGGCGATCGAGTCGATCGACGCCTCGGCGCGCATGCCCACGTCGGTGACCGTGTCGTCGAGCGGCTCGGCCGCTCCGGCCCACACGTTGTAGCCCTCGATGTCGGCGACGCCGACGGGCATCACGCCGAGGCTGATGCTGATCTCGACCTCGGACCATTCGAGGATGACGACCCGCTCGGCGGGCTTGTCGAGCTCGACGGTGCGGCCGAGGAAGTCCACGGTGGAGACCGGGCCGGACTCGGCGGTCGTCGCGTCGTCACCGCCGCCCTCTTCGGTGGTGCCGCAGGCGGAGGCGGCCAGGAGCGCGGCCGCGGCCAGAGCCGCGGGCACGGCGGAGCGCTTGAGGTGGGGGAGTCGCATCGGGTTCCTTCTATTCGGTGGCGGTGCTGGCGAACCTGCGGCTGTGCCGGCCGATGGGCCGGGCCGTGAGCAGGCCGGTGGCGGGGTCGGCGTCGACGCGGATGTCGATGCCGTATGCGGCGGTGAGGTTCTCGGCGGTGAGCACCTCGGACGGGGTGCCCGCGGCCATGACGCGGCCGTCGTGGAGCAGGACCACGTCGTCGGCGACCGCGGCGGCCTGGTCGAGGTCGTGCAGGACGATGCCGACGGCCGTGCCGTGCTCGTCGGCGAGATCCCTGACGAGGTCGAGGATCTCGACCTGGTAGCGCAGGTCGAGGTGGTTGGTGGGCTCGTCGAGGAGGAGCACGGCGGTGTCCTGCGCGAGGCAGGAGGCGAACCAGACGCGCTGGCGTTCGCCGCCGGAGAGCGCTTCGACGCCCTTCTCGGCCATGTCGGCGACGCCGCAGATCTCCATGGCGCGCTGGATCTTCGCGGGTCCTTCCTCGTCGCCCTGGCGCCAGCGGCCGCGGTGGGGGTGGCGGCCGTAGCCGACGACGTCGACGACGCGGATGCCGCCGGGGACGGGCCGGGACTGGGCGAGGAGGGAGACGCGACGTGCGAAGTCCTTGGGGCTCAAGGCGGTCGCGTCGGTGCCGTCGGTGAACTCGACGGCCCCGGACTCGGCCTTGTGGAGGCGGGCGAGGGACCGCAGAAGCGTGGACTTGCCGGACCCGTTGGGGCCCAGGAGGGCCGTGACCCGGCCGCCGCGCAGGGTGAGGTCGGCGTCGTGCACGACGGTCTCGCCGTAGTAGGCGAGGCGGAGGGCGCGGCCGTTGAGACCGGCGTCGTCTGACATGTAGGTAAGGCTAACCTATCCCGCGCTAGTCCGCATCCGGGCAGGTCCGCGGTGAGGTGCGACGCGATTTCGCGTCTGTTATGCACAATGAATCCCATTCGCGCCCAAACGTTCCTCATCCAAGTGAGGAATCGGATACCACGCGTAAGAGTGAATTCCGGCGCGGCACTCTGGACTTGGCCGTGCCGGGTGGGGTCGACTGGTCCTAGGCGTCACCCGGCCGATGCACCCCGTGTCGGCTCGGCGCGCCAGAGAGGACCAACATGACACCGAATGCGAAGGTGGGGCCTTCGGGTGTCGTCATCGACGAGATCTGGACCGTCGAGCGAGTCAAGTCGCTCGGCGTGATGACGAATGTCGAGACGGCCGCGCAGATCCTCGGGATCGGCAGGACGGTCGCCTACCGGCTGGCGAAGGACGGACAGTTCCCCGTCCAGGTCCTTCGGATCGGCCACAGCTACCGGGTCCCGGTACTGCGGCTGCTCGAACTGCTCGGGGCGCCGGACCCCAGGAACGAGCGCGAGCGCATCCTGATCGACTGACGAACGCGAAACGGCGGCGCCGCCCCGGGGGAGGGGAGCAGCGCCGCCGCCTTTCACGTCTTACCGCTTCTTGCGCTTGTCCTTGTGCTGAAAATGCACGAAGAGCCGACCGAAGTTCTTCGAGTCCTTGTCCACCCGGTGGTACAGGGCCTTGACCTCTTTCTGGTCGAGGAACCTGAGCACCTTCTTCTTCAACTGCCCCGAGCCCTTGCCCGGGATGATCTCCACGAGGTCGATCTTCTTGGCGACGGCCTCGTCGATGACATCGCGCAGCGCCTTCTCGATCTGGTCGCCCTTGTTGAAGATGTCGTGCAGGTCCAGCACCAGTTTGGCCATGATCCGAGCCTAAGCGTCCGTGCGCGGGATGTCCGGCTCGATGTAGATGAGCTTCGCCTTCGGCACGGCCGCGCGGATGCGCGCCTCGGCCGCGTCGATCTGCGTGGCGACCTCTTCGCCGGTCGCCGAGGCGCCGATGCCGACCTTCGCCGCGACCAGCAGCTCGTCCGGGCCCACGTGCAGGGTCTTGAGGTGGATGAGGCTGCTGCCCTCGCCGTCGTTGATGGCCGTCTCGATCGCCGCGATGTCCTCGAGGGTCGCCGACTCGCCGATGAGCATGGAGCGGATCTCGATGGCGAGCACGATCGCGATGGCCACGAGCAGCACGCCGATGCTCATGGTGCCGAGCGCGTCGAACAGGATGTCCCCGGTGATCCACGACAGGCCCACGCCGATCAGGGCCAGGACGAGGCCGACGAGCGCGCCGATGTCCTCCAGGAGGATCACGGGCAGCTCAGGCGCGCGGGCGCCCTTGACGAACTGCACCCACGACTGCTTGCCGCGGACGTGGTTCGACTCCTTCACCGCGGTGCGCAGCGAGAACGACTCCAGGATGATCGCCAGGACCAGCACGACGACCGCGACCAGCGGGTTCTCCAGGCCGTGGTGGCTGTCACGTTCGCCCAGCTTGTGGAAGCCCTCGTACAGCGCGTAGACGCCGCCGATCGAGAACAGGACGATCGAGACGATGAACGCGTAGATGTACCGCTCGCGCCCGTACCCGAACGGGTGCGCCGGGCTCGCGGCCTTCCGCGAGGCCTTGCCGCCGATCAGCAGGAGGACCTGGTTCGAGGCGTCGGCCACCGAGTGGACGCCCTCGGCCAGCATCGACGCCGAACCCGTGATCCCCGCCGCGACGAACTTGCTGACCGCGATACCGGTGTTGGCCAATAGGGCCGCGACGATCGCCTTGGTGCCGCCTTCTGCTGACATCTGCTCGCTGTTCCTTCCGTATGTGTGCGTGACACGCAGAAAGGAGTCTGTCATGGCCCCGCCACACCGCACGCAATGAGGCCGAAGCATCCCGCCAGATGCGCTTGTGCGACGGAATTCACCATTCCGAAACGCGCGGATCGGCGCTACCCTGGAGAACAGGCGACGCCCCAGAAGTACATCGAGCTTCTGGTCAGGGCTAACGCTCGTACACCGCCAGGGGAGCACCGCTCCCGGCCGAACGCCTCTCGCGAGGCCCACAGCCCCTGTACGAGCCGAGCCCGTGTCACCGAGCGCGGACCGAGTGGTGGACCGGTTCCGGCGAAAGAGTCATCAGACTCCGACCCGAACCGAACCGCTCAGGAGACCGCAGCCGTGACCACCCTCGACGAACGCCAAACCCTCACCCCGACCATCACCGAGACCGCCGCGCCCGAGCGCGCCACGCTCAAGCAGTGGCTCGCCGTCGCCGCCGTCGCCCTCGGCGTCTTCGTCGTCATGACCTCCGAAGTCCTCCCGGTCGGCCTGCTCACCCCGATCAGCGGCGACCTCGGCGTCAGCGCCGGCACCGCCGGGCTCATGGTCACCGTCCCCGGCCTCGTCGCCGCCGTCGCCGCGCCCCTGAGCATCGTCTTCACCCGCCGCCTCGACCGCCGCCTCGTCCTCATCGGCCTGGCCGTGCTCGTCGCCGCCGCGAACGTCGGCGCCGCGCTCGCCTCCGGCTTCGAACTCCTGCTCGCCGCCCGCGTCCTCGTGGGCCTGTCGATCGGCGCGTTCTGGGCCGTCGCGGGCGGCATCGCCCTGCGCCTCGTCCCCGCCAAGGACGTGCCGCGCGCGACCGCCGCCGTCTACGGCGGCATCGGCGCCGCCACCGTGCTCGGCGTCCCGCTCGGCACCCTCATCGGCGACAACTTCGGCTGGCGCGCCGCCATGTGGGCCCTCGCCGCCCTCGCGCTCGTGGCCATGACCGCGATCGCGCTGCTCGTGCCGAAGCTCCCTTCGAACACCACCGTCTCGTTCGCGTCGCTCCCGAAGCTGGTGCGCGCCAACAAGGGCGTGCGCATCGGCCTGGCCCTCACCTTCTTCATCGTCACCGGCCACTTCATCGCCTACACGTTCATCAGCCCGATCCTCCAGGCCAACGGCATCGGCGCGGGCCAGGTCAGCGGCCTGCTCCTCGCCTTCGGTGCGGCGGCGCTCGTCGCCACGGTCGCGTCCGGCTCGCTCATCGGCACCCGCCTGCGCGGCACGCTCGCGGCGCTCGGCATCGCCATGGCGGCCGGTATGGCGCTCATGGCGTTCGCGGTCGGCGACCTCTTCTCCGCCACGGCCGTGCTCGTGCTCTGGGGCATCGGCTACGGCCTGGTCTCCCCGGTCCTGCAGACTTGGTACATGAACTCGGTCGAGCCCGGCGAGGTCGAGATCGCGACCTCCCTGAACACGGTCATGTTCAACCTCTCCATCGCCGTCGGCTCCTTCGCGGGCGGCTACGTCGTCGACGCGACCGCCCCGAGCGGCGTCCTGTGGATCGGCGCGCTCCTGCTCATCCCGGTCGCCGTCATCGCGGTCAAGGCCCGCAAGCGCGCGAAGGCCTGATCCCCGCATGTCGCCCGAATAGGAGAGACTGGAAGGCCCCGTAGACAGGACCCTCCATGCCTCCCATGGACCGCCTCTGGCGCAGCGACGAACGCCTCGTCCGGATCAGCACCGTCAAGCGCGCCGGCGAGCGGCGCAAGCGCCATAGCCTCACTGGATACCTGGTCGCCGACGAGCTGGTCCTCACCTGCGCCCACGACGTGGCCGAAGCCGAATCCCGCGAGGTCCTCCGCCCCGGCAGGGAACCGTTCGCGGCCGAACTGGCCTGGGGCCCTGAGGAATCCGGCATCGACCTCGCCCTGCTCCGCGTCCCGGGCCTGAAGGCCCCGAAGGGCCGCGTCGTCTGGGGCGAGTACCACGACTATGTGGGTGCGAAGGCCGCCCGCTGCATCGGCTTCCCGCGCGCCGAACGCGAGGACGGCGCCTACCACGCGGCCCGCATCGACGGCGGCTTCGTCCCCGGCCAGGGCTCCGGCAAGGGCCGCATGCAGTTCGACTTCGACTCGCCCGACGCGGTCGACCAGCACGACTGGGCCGGTCTCTCCGGTGCGATGATCCTCGACGACCACGCCCTCCTCGGCGTCCTCGCCGAACGCTCCGGCACCCGACAGCGCCGCTTCAACGCGATCCCCGCGTCCATAATCCTCGAGCAGGAAGGCCTGCGCGACCTCCTCGGCAGCCCCGAACTCCTCGCGCTCTCGGACCCGCACCCGCTGGTGCGCAGCCCCTTCGAGCCCCTCGGCGAAGCGACCGAGTTCAAGCTCATCACCGCCCGCTACGGCCAGGTCCCCTTCGTCAAAGAGAGCCACGGCGACGCCCTCGACGCCTTGACCTCCTGGTGCTTCGACGACTCACCAGGTGCCGACAGCGACATCGCCCTCCGCCTCCTCACCGGCCCAGCGGGAGCGGGCAAGACCCGCCTCGCCGCCGAACTCTGCCGCCGCGTCGCCGAAGAGGACCCGGTCTGGCGCGCGGGTTTCGCACTCGATGACCCCAACGCGCCCTGGGGATCGCACAACCCGCAGACCCCGCTCCTGGTCGTCTTCGACTACGTCGAGCGCTCGGCTATCACCGCGAAAGTGGTCGACTTCCTGAAACACCTCGAGCACCTGGCCGACCGCCTGCGCTTCCCCGTGCGGGTCCTGCTCATCTCGCGCGCCGCCGGAGGCTGGTACGACCAGCTCAGCGACCAGGGCGGCACCTTGTTGCAGCACCGCCTCAAGGGCGAGGAGTCACCCCGCATCGAACTGCGCCGCCGCGACTTCGGCCCCGAGGAACGAGCCGCCCACTTCCGCAACGCCTATGCCCGCTTCACCGCCGACCACGAGAACCCTGCCGACGCCGACCGCCTGATCGACCTCATCGAAGGCGAGCAGTACGACTCCCCGCTCCTCGTCCACATCGCGGCTCTCCTTGCCGCCCAGGGCGAAACGCTGCCGTCGCCTGACCGCAGCGGCCTCCGCGACCGCCTCCTCGGCTTCCTCCTCCAACGCGAACGCGTACGCCGCTGGGCCGCCGAGCCTGCCCTTTCAACCACGAACGTCGGCCCTGAGGAGAGCGACCAGGCCCTCCACGCGGTCGCGATCATGACCCTGACCGGGCCGACCGTGCTTGAGGCCGCCGAGTTCCTGAAGGCTTCCGACCTCTGGCTCGACCAGTCCAACGCCGCTCGGCGCGAAGCCGGCAAGGCGTTGGCGCGGTTGTATCCGGCAGAAGGCGGCCGCACCGCGCCGATCGAGCCCGACCTGGTCTCCGAGCACCTGGTCGCCAGCATCGAGGACCTCCCCGGGGTCACCGCCCTGCTCCACAAGATGCTCCTGGGCACCGACCACTTCGCCCGGATGCTCCACCTGCTGACGCTGACCCACGACCACTACCCGGACGCCGTCGGCTCCGTGAAGCAGATGCTCGTACACGCCCTCACCAGGATCGTCGGCGGCGAGGACCAGTCGCTCTCCATCGCCGAAGTCCTCGACCAGAGCCTCCCGCGCCTCATCGAGATCGCCGTCAGGCAGGTCGATCGCGGTGAGGACGCCGAGGTCGCCAACCTGCTTTCCAGTGCCCTGAAACAGGTCTCCGACCTCGGGCGCATCGCTGAGGTCGTCGCCGACACCGAATACCTGGCGATCCACGACGACCAGCGGCTCGCTGAGCTCGGTCAGATGCTCTACGACATCAAGGTTCGGCATTGCCGAGACATCGGAGACTCGATGGGACTGGCAACCGCATTGGAAGGGGCCGCCCGCGCTTACCTGCAGAAGGACGCCACCGACATGGCGTTCCACCTTCTGACGGAATCTCTGGAACTGCGCCTGATCGAAGGGATGTTCGACAACCACGGCTGGGCGACCGCCGCGATGCATGACGCGCAACTGCGTCTGAGGATGGACGGCAGCTTCGAAGACGCGGTCCGCGCGGCGCGGATCATCGTCGAGGTCCTGAGCCGCGACGGCACGAAAGACGCTGTCCCGTTTGCGGACAGCTTCAACACCTTGGAACTGGCCGTTCGAAAGGCAAGGGAGGAGAAGCAGCTCGATCAGGCCAAGGACCTCCTGGGCTACGTGACGCGGGTACGACTTTCTCTCGGCCTTGCAAGCGCCGCGAATCTCCGCACAGCGATCGTGGAGTACGACCAGATCGCGGCCAGCGCCGAGACGAACTCAGTGGACGTGGCACTGCACTCGACTGTGGAGGCGTTCAGACTCCGGCGACACGTCAAGCAGCATGACTTCGAGAGCTATCGGCCCGGCTTCGAACGGATCGACAAGGTCTTCGCGGCGGGGCAGCTCGTCGACGTCGAGATCGTTTCCGAGGTTGCCGAACTGTTGAAATGGCTTGCCGTGCAAGACCAGCCCACATGGCGTGTGATCGCGAACGAGCTCGAGATCCGCGGCACACAACTTTGGTGGAGCACCTGGCGCTCGCCGGCGCAGACTGTGTTGGGCGCGGCAGTGGACCTTCGGAAGCGCTTCGCAGGAACCGGGTCCGCGATGCCTGATGCCGATTTGGCCAGGTCGCTCGTCGATTACGCTCTGGCGTGTTGGATCGGAGATCAGGGCGGGAACAAAGCGTCGCTGGCCTTGAGCGAGGCAGCGGCTTACTGGCGATCGGTGGCGCAGGAGACGCCCCGACTCTGGCCTGAAGCCTTGCGAGCCATGGAACTGTCGGTGGTTGCGCTCTGGGCCTCGGGCCAGCGGCCGGAGGCGCTGAGCTTGCTGAAGGAGTCCGAGTCGATCGAGCGTGCCCGCGAGAAGTTCGATTCGGAAGGCCTGGAGACCAGTGCGGATGAGCGGGTCGGCAGGGTCGGGGCCCGCCGCATCAGCGCCTCCCAGCCCGGGATGTCCAAGGAGTTGAAGGTCGAACTGCTCGAACTCATCGTCGAGGATCAGCCTCGTGCGAACCCCACCCTCGCGAGTGCTCTTGAAGACCTCTCCCTGGTCCATGCCAGAGCGGGTGAGTTCGATGCCGCGCTCGGAACGCTGACAAAGGCGGTCGACATCCGGAGGAAGCTGACCGACACGTCGCTCACAGTGCACGGTCCCAAATTCGTGAACACCTTGCGCATGAAACTCGAGATGGTCAAAGTCCTGAACCGGTCCGCCGAGGTCGAGGAGGTCGGTCGCGAGCTCACCGAAACCATGAACGCATATGCAGCGGCCGGGGTGCCCTTCGAAGCCGACCCCGATACCGGCGGCACACCGTGGGAGCGCCTGAGCCTCTTCAACCAGCCGGAAATGCGTATGTGACAAGCAGGTTCAGATGAGTTGTTCGGCGGCATCGAGCTTGTCTTGGCCCCAGGCCCAGCCGTGGTCGAGGGCGTAGAGGCCGATGGCGACGCGTTCGATGAACGCCCATTCCCAGATAGCCTGGTCATCGATGCCGGAGGCGTCGGCCAGCATGGAGCACCATTGGCGCGCGAGTCTGCGGATGCCTGCGGCGGCGAGTTCGTTCTCGTTGCCGGCCATGATGGCGCCGAGGTCGTGGGCCGGCTCGATGAACAGGCCGTCGGGGTCTACGTACGCGAAACCGGATTCGGCCCCTGGCCGAGGTACCGAGACCTGCAATGCGTTGCCCGCGTGCGGGTCCCCATGGGCATAGACCGCGTTTCCGGGGTCGAAGGCAGCGGCACGTCGGTCGCAGTACTCCCTGGTGCGGTCGGGTACCGCAGCTGAGCAGGGCCGCTCGAGTTTGTCCCAGAGCTGGTCGACCAGCCGGTGCCGCTCCTGTGCTTTCTGTGCGCCGGTCTTGACATCGTGGTCTGCGGGCAGGCCGACGGTCCAGGCCTGTCGCAAGGTCGTCACTTGCGTTCGCATAACGCGTTCAGTCGGCCATCCCATGTCGCCCAGCGGGGTTCCAAGCTCCTCAAGGAGGATCGCGTTCTTTTCGCGGTCGACGGCCAGCGCCCGGGCGTATCCGCGCCCTTCGGCCCGTTCCAGCACGCCGATCTGATCGTCCTTCCAGGGGGTGGGCGCCATCAGTTTCAAGACTGCCGTGCCGCCGTCTGCGGTTCGGACTCGGGTCACCAAGCCCTCGTTGGCGTTCGGAAACGGCTCGCCGACCTCGATGCCCCACTGCGCCTCGATCGCGAACACGAGGTCGTCCAGATCGAGGAGCCACTGCCGCGCCTTGCCGCCGAGGCGTTGGGCCCTGGTTCGTGCGGTCGGGCTGATCTCGATGCGGCTCCGGCTCATAGGCTGATTTTTGAGGGGCGCAGCAGTTTGGTCAACCGACTTAGACTCCTGGGATGGATGCCATTCCCCTCAGCTCCGCAATCGCCGAGATCCGCCGTGAACTGAAGATCGCCATGTTGACCGCCGATGACCAGGTGGCCCTTGAGGTTGCGGACATCGAGCTCGAGCTGACGCTCGAGATCAGCCACAACAGGAACAAGGGTGCGGGCGTCTCTGTTCTTGGCGTCGTTGACGGCAAGGCGGACTTGACCAACAACGAGTCGCAGCTGCACCGGATCAAGCTCACGCTGCACCCGAAGGTCAACGACAAGTCACTGCGTCTCTCCGATGCAGATGACATCGACGAGGACTAGCGGCGCGTGAGTTTCCGGTCCGCCCAGGAGGCCAGGAGCGCCAGCAGGAACGCCACCGCGAGCACCATTGCGATGTTCAAGAGCGCCTTCGGGTAGCCGATCTCGGCCGCGTCGAGGAACGGGTACGGGTACCAGCCGGTGAAGGCGCCGTGCACGAGCGTGTAGGCGATCCACGCGACCGGCCAGATGAACGCCCGCGCGATGGTCGCGCGGTCGACCCGGCCCCGCGGGCCGACGAAGATCCAGCCGAGGACGGTCGCCGCGGGCGCGACGTAGTGCAGGCCCGCGTTGACGACGAGGGCCGCGCCTTCGAGGTCGAGGAGCGGCGCGAGGATCGTGGCGAAGACCAGGCCGGTGATCGCGATGCCGAGCAGCGCATCCAGATGCAGCACGCGGAAAGCGGGGCTGTCGCGGTCGGGCCGGAGGGCGAGCAGCAGCGCGCCGGCGCACACGAGCACGTTGCTCTGGATCGTGAAGTAGCTGGCGAGCCGCACCAGCCGCACCGCGAGGTCCTCGTGCGCCGCCGATTCGCCCGCGTTCACGTCCGTGCCGCCCTGCACGACCAGCACCGTCTGCCAGACCAGGGACGCGAGCACGACCGCGAACAGCGCCGCGTACCAGACCCGGCGCGCCCGCACCCGCTGCGCGCTCTCGCGGACCTCCGCTTCGACGGCCATGCCGGGCCCCTTTCGTCGTCTCTTTGAGAGCACGATACGGGGCGAAACCGGATCAGGCCGGCACTGTTTCCCTCTCGAACGCGGGCACCGCCGGTTCGCACGACGGGGCCTGCTTCCGGAACCGCCCGGGGGCCTGCCCGAAGTCGCGTTTGAACGCGGCCGCGAACGCGAACTCCGAGGCGTACCCGACCTGCCGGGCCACCGCCGCGAGCGGCGCGTCCGTCTCCGCGAGGAGCCGCGCGGCCAGCGTCAGGCGCCAGAACGTCAAGTACCCCAACGGAGGCTGGCCCACCAGCTCGGTGAACCGCCGCGAGAACGCCGACCGCGAGAGCCCGGCGACCTCGCCGAGCGAGCTCACCGTCCACTGCCGCGCGGGCTCGGCGTGGACCGCCTGCAGCGCCGCCCCGACCGACTTGTCGGCGAGCGCCGCCGCCCAGCCGTCGAAGCCGCAGTGCCGCGCGTTGCCTTCGAGGACGGCCCGCAGCAGGTACATCAGGACCGCGTCGAGCAGCGCGGGCACGAGCGTGTCGCCGCCGCCGCGTTCGGCGCGCAGTTCGCGTTCGAGCATGGTGACGGCGCTGGCGAGTCCGGGCCGCGCCACCGGGTCGGCGGGGATGAGCGTGAAGTCGGGCATCGCGGCGAGCAGCGGGTGGGAGCGGCCGGGCGCCATCGCGTAGGCGAGGCACACCATGACGTGCGTGGCGGCGGGGTCCTCGGGCGAGCGGTGGATGTGGCCGTAGGGACCGGGACCGTCGCATCTGGTCTCGACGGGCGTGCCGAGCGAATCGGCGACGATCGTGTCGGAGCTGCCGCGCGGCACTACGAGCACGTCTCCCTCGGCAACCTCGACGACCTCCCCGGCCATGTTCGTGACGAACGTACTGCCGCGCATCATGATCTGGACCCCGAACCCGTTCGCGTGGCTGGGGCGCCGGGTGGCGAAGGGCGCGTTGAGCGAGAACCGGGCCGCGAGGGGCCTGCCGGTCCGCAGCACGGCCAGTACATCGCTGAGCACATCCATGCCGCAACCGTAGCGAGTCGGGCGCGCGACGGGTAGCGGCGAGGACGATCGCGTATGAACCGAGGACGCTCGCGGATGGGCGCCAGAGGCTCCCGCCCATACCTTCGTAGTCGTTCCCCCGAAACGTAACTCAAGGCAGTGGAGTCAAGAAATGTCCAAACTGGATGAACGAACGACCGCCCCGGCCTGGCGCACCCGGCTGCTCGCCCTCGCCGTCACCCTGGCCGCCGCGCTCGCGGCCTGGGCCGTCGCGAACGCCGCCGGTGTCGAGCTCGCCGCGAGCCAGCCCGGCCAGGACGCCGTGCCGATCGGTCTGGTGAACGTCGCGGCCTCGGTCGTGGTCTTCGGCGGCGCGGGCTGGCTGGCCCGCGCGGTCCTCGACCGGTTCGCGAAGCGCCGCGCGGTCCTGGTGTGGCGCATCGGCGCCGGGGTCGTGTTCGCGCTGGAGGTGTTCCCGGTGGTCTTCGCCGAGGCGACGGCGGGGACGAAGGTCTTCCTGGCGATCCTGCACGTCCTGGTCGCCGCGATCCTCATCCCCGTCCTCGGCAGGAAGCTCCCCGAGCCCTCAGGTGATGGGGTGTAGGTCGATCTCCGGGTCGCGGCCGGTGATGCAGTATTCGAGGCCCCCCGGGTCGCGCATCACCTGCCACCAGTGGTGGCGGCGCACCGTCTCGGCCCCGAGCCCGACGTGCCGCTCGGTCTCGGCGTCGATGTCGGAGCAGGCCAGGTCGATGTGCGCGGTCGCGCTCCGGCCCTTCTCGGCGAGGTCCAAGCGCTGCAGCAGGAACTGGAGCGGGAGCTCCGGCGGCGGCAGGAGCCGCCGGAACTCCCGGGTATCGGTCACAGTCTGCCGCCAGCCCGTGAACACCTGCCAGAACGCGAACTCGTGGTCGAAGGCCTGCGGCGGGATGTCGATGCACAGCTGGTCGGTGCGGCTCTTCTGCCCGCCCGGCCAGCCGAGCGGCGGCGGCACCGCCGCCTCTCCGTGGTGCCGGACGAGGCAGAACGCGAATCCGGCGGGGGAGTGCAGCACGACGAGCCCCGATTCCCGGTGCACCACCGTCGCCCCGAGCCCGACCGCCCGCTCCGCTTCGGCGTCCACGTCGTCGACGTGGAGGTCGAGGTGGTTGCCGCCCTTGCCGTCCTGGATGCGCTGCACCCGCAGGTGCGGGTCGCCTTCGGCCGGGACGAGGGTCGCGAACTCGCCGTCCGGGCCGCGCCGCGCCGACAGGGTGGAGTCGGTCACCTTGAGCCAGAACGCGATACCGCTCTCGAAGCCTTCGGCCGGGTAGTCCCAGAACGCGGTCGTCCATCGAATCGCCATCCCCGCAGTCTAAAGACCGCGAGGCGCGCTCACGCCCGAATAAGGCGATCCGGCCGACGGCGGGCCGGGCGAAATCCGCTTTCCTTGCGCCGCACCGGCTGCTAGACATCGGGCATGACCTTCACCTTCGATGACGCCGTCCGCACTGCCGAGGGCGACCCGGCCGTCGTCGGCCTCTTCCTCATCGGCTCGCACTCGATGGAGGGCCTGGCGACTGAACGCTCGGACTACGACCTCTTCGTCATCACCGCTGTCGGGGCCGAGACGGCACTCCTGCGGCACCACGGCCTGCGCTCGCCCGCGCTCGACCTCAACGTGATCGCCCTCGACGAACTCGCGACCATCCCCGCGTACGTGGACTACGCGCTCGCCCGCAGCCGCATCCTCCTCGACCGCACCGGCGGCGAGCTCACCGCGTTCCTCGAAGCCAAGGGCCGACTCGACCCGCAGCAGGCCTTCGACCGCGCCGACGAGATCCTCGACGGCTACGCGAACTACCTGTACCGCTCGCTGAAGAACCAGCGCGACGGCCGCGTCCTCGCCGGGCGGCTCGACGCCGCCGACAGCATCGGCGCGCTCCTCGAACTGCTCTTCACCATGGACCTGCGCCCGCGCCCCTACAGCAAGGCCCTCGAATGGGAGCTGGAGCGCCACCCGCTCCCCGGCTGGGACACCCCGGCGCTCCTCGACACCATCCAGGTCATCCTCGACACCGGCGACGCGGACGTGCAGCGCCGCCTCTTCGCCGAGGTCGAAGCCAAGGCCCGCAAGGCAGGCCACGGCAAGGTCCTCGACGGATGGGGCGAGAACCTCCACATCATGCGCCCGTGAGGGCCCTTTCGAGGGCCGCCGCCTGGTGGCGGTGGCCCACGGTCTCGTAGCCGACGATGATCACCAGCGGCGAGCAGACGGCGATCACGATGCCCACGCCGATCGACGCCCCGGCCGCCACCGCGATCGCCGAGGCGGCGAGCGCGAGGACCGCACCGATGAAGAGCACCAGGTGGAACGAGTCGAACTCGCGCAGGAGGAGCGAGTAGAGGGCGAACAGCGCGACCGTGAAGATCGCGACCGGGACGACGAGCGTCAGGATCGCGGCGGTGGCGCTGATGTGCGCGGTGTGGTCGATGACCGTGGCGGCCACGTGCAGGCCCGCGCCGGTCGCCGCGAGCGACCCGAAGATGAGCAGATGCCCGTAGCCCCAGACGAATGCGCGCTCGCGGTGGCGTTCGAGCACTTCGGCCGAGGGCATCGTGAAGTACACCCACCACAGCCCGAACGCGAGCGCGGTCCCGCCGAAAGCGACGAGCACGGCTTCCACCGACCAGCCCTGCACTTCGATGACCGCCGAGACGGCGAGGATCGTGCCGAGCACGACTTCGCCGAGGGTGATGATCACGAGCAGTCCGTAGCGTTCGGCGATGTGGTGCGGGTGCCACGGGCTGCCCCCGCCGCGCGACTCGGCGACGACCGGGATCAGCATCTCGAAGGCCCCCAAGACGACCACGACTCCGACAGTCACCGCGAGCGGCGGGTCGACGAAGATCTGGGCGGTCCAGCCGACCTGCGCGATCGCCATGAGGGACGCGTACGTGAGCGCGGTGCGGCGCTGTTCGCTGTCGTGGCGGGCGACGCGCAGCCACAGCGCGATCATCGCGACCCGCATGACCACGTACCCGGCGACGACCACGCTGTTGTCGACGTGCGCGCCTTCGTCAATGGAGTGGAACATCCGCGGCAGCCCGAGCGCGAGGATGAGCACGCCGATCATCTGCACCATCGTCGCGACCCGGAAGAACACGTCGTCGTTGTCGAACGCCGATGCCAGCCACGAGTAGTTGATCCACGCCCAGCAGATCGCGAACACCGAGAACGAGAACGCCCCGATCGCGGGCGCGTAGTGCCCGAGCTCCAGCAGGTGCGCCATCTGCGTCCCGGCCTGACTGAACGCCACGACCAAGGTCAGGTCGAAGAGCAGTTCGAGCGGCGTCGCGGTGCGGTGCGCCTCTTCGGGATCGCGGCTCGTCATGCTCCGGATGCGGTGGTTCCTGCTCACGGACGGTGTTGTCGGCATGGGCACCATCTTTCCACCAGCACCGCGAGGCAGGAACAAGCTACCTAACCGGCGGTTCGAGAGAATCCCCAGGTGGGAGTTTTGGCGAACCTGCCGAAGCACTCATATCCGCTGGGCAGCACCGCGGCGATCTCGTCCCGATCGCCTTCGACATAGAGGATCGGCGACTGCGTTTCGAGGAGACGCCGTCCGCCCTCCAGGACCTCGCAGGCCATGCCCTCGACGTCGATCTTGACGAGTTCGACGTTCTTCGCGTCGAGCAGGTCCAACGTGGTGACCCTGGTTCCGCCCTGGCGATCGAGACGGAACTGCGCCATGCCGGTGTTCCCCTCAGGAGGAGGGACGGTGGCGCCCCACCCGGGCTCGCGTCCAATGGCGACGTTTCGCACCTCGATGCTCGCCTTCGGATTGGCCTCGACGTTCGCCTTCAGGTGCTTCAGCGTTTCGGGGTTCGGTTCGATCGCGATGACGTCGAGGCCGCAGGCGAGCGAGAACCACAGGCTGTGGTTCCCCATGTGCGCGCCGATATCGACGGCCGTGCCGGGCGCGGTGACCCGCTCGCGCGCGTCGTTGAGCAGATCGAGCTCGTACCAGGAGGAGTGCGCAGCGATCACGCGGCCGATGTGGTCTTCTTCATCGACGATCATGTTGGCAGGCTCATGGCCCGTCTCGAGCGTAATGGTCCTCATGCGACTCCAGAGTCGTCCGTCTGGGAGATATATCGACAGGCTAATGACCGTCGCCGATTCTCAGCGCCGACACGCGGAACCCCTGCGCTCTGCGGCGAGTCGCGGGGCGACGCCTACTCGGCCGCGGCGAGGAGCGCCTTGAAGTCGGTCGCGGCGAGGTCGAAGACCGGGGACCCGTGTCCCAACTTCGAGTCCCGGACCTGGAACGCTCCGCTGTGAGTGCTCTTTTGCCAGGTCACGCGGCACTCGACGCAGTTGCTGTCGTCTCCGCTGTTGCTGCGAGTGCTCTTGCGCCAGTCGCTAAATCCAGTCATCCAAGCGCCCTCCGATACTCGAACCAAACGACCACATTCCCTTGCATCGGTCATGGTACAAGCTGATCTTTTCGGGTTCCTCGACGTGTCGGCTCTGGTCAAGCGCTTCTACATAGACGAACGGTGGCGCTGCGGCGGGTCGCCCGCCAGGCAGAAAGATGTCGAACGAGTGGTCCATGCCCCCGTGAAGCCCGTCTAGGACTCGGATTTCGCAGTTCGGCCACTTGCTGACCTCGATGAGGTGATCGAACTGGCGCTCGCCCCACTCCCAGCCCCGGAGCTGGCGAAGGGCGTTTGTGCTTGTCAGGAAACGCATCTTCGGCGCGGGTTTGCGGTTGCGGATGGTCAAGAAGCGACGCTGCTTTCGCAGCCAGTTCTGCATGGGGTTCGCGCTGATTTCGGGAAGCTTCTCCATGTGGTAGCGCTCGATCTGGAGCGGCCCTGGGATGTATAGCGGCTCCCACTTCCAGAATTCACCTGAGGTTGCCTCGGCGCGCTCAACGATGAAGATGTTGCGCTGGCTGAGATCTGAGACGATCCTGCCGCTGTCGAGCTGCTTGATCACGTGAGAGAGGAAGTTCGCTCGCTTGTCGCTGGCACCGCAGGCTTTGGCGAACGAAGCTGCCATGCCCGCCTTCGGGCGAGTCTCCCCGGTGAGGTAGTTGGTGATGGTCCGTGGACTCACTCCGACCTCGTCTGCAAGCTGCTGCTGGGTCTGGTCCGTTTCCTTGGTGAGCGCATTGAGTTCAGCCAGGACGTACCAGTTAGCGAGTCTTGAGAGCGGCATCGGACTCCCCTGAGTTCGTTTGGTGGGAACGCACTGTAGTGGAAAAGGTACACTCGGCCGCTTGTGCGAATCAATAGGGAGCGAGCTTCAGAAAGTTTGGGGCGCAAAACTTTCCGGTAGGAAGTGCTGCCTCGCCAGACCTTTTGGGGTGTCTCGGTTTTGCCTACATTTGATCCGACAGGGTGAAATGGAGGTAGGGCATTGGTGCGGCAGTGTGGGCGTCGTTCGGACGGCGGGCTCTCGACGATGGGCTTCCTCGGTGACTTCGCAAGGGGCCATGTGCTGTTCTCGCTCTACCGGCTCGGCCCGGATCAGAGCCGGTATCCGAACGGTCCTTGCGAATATCTGCTCGATTGCGACGACGGGGTCGGCCCCCACGAGGTCTGCCGGTTCGACGACGAGAATTTCGCGCCGGTCTGGCGCGGATCGTGGAACGGCGACGCGTGGTGCGGGGGACTTATGAAGCAGGCCAAAGCTTTCATCGCCGGGGCGGCGCCAAATTAGCCCCGGGGGACCGGTCGACCTGGTGGGGGTCGGCCGGTCCATTCCTTCCCAAGTGCGGCAACACGCCGCCGACATCGACTATTGAGGCCGGAAAAACTCGTAAAGTCCGGCTCATGACAGGTTCTACTGGTACGAGAACCCTCTCGCCCACGCCCGAATCCCGACCGAGCCAGCGTGCGGTCGATGGCGGTTCCGTGCGAGTGGACAAGCCGCCGAACGTCGATGAATTGGTCGAGCAGGCGCTCGGGTCAGTGGCGTCGACACGCATCAAGGACATCCACGAGTGGGGGCAGTACCACAACTCGCGTCTCGTGCTCCATGTGCTCGCGCGCCTCGCATATCCGGCCGACCCCGGGCTGGTCCTCGATCCCCGAGGTCGCGAAGCGCGCCTTGAGAAGGCGGCGCTCAACCTCGAAGCGCTCTGCGCGCTGGCGGCCTCCATCGGTCTGAAGGCCCGGACCCCGGAGGAACGCGCGAAGGCCCTCGCGCTGTACGACCTCGCCTACCGTCGGCTCGGCGGCCGCATGCCGCGCGAACACCAAGAGCTGCATGTGACCACGGCGCACCTGGACGGCCGGACCCGGCAGGTGAAACGGCTGATCAAGGCCTACGGCGGCCTGCCGGACCTCCTGCTCCGCTCGCTCCGCTGCCAAGAAGCGCATCCAAACCACGGCGGCAGCGCGGCCGCGTACATGCGCCGGTTCAGGCAGTTCACCGACTGGCCCGAGCTGGTGGGGCCCGAGCCCGGTGCGGCGTTGAGCTTCGACGGGTTGCGGACCGGTCCACTGGAGATGGTCGACCGGGGGCCGCTGATCTCGGTCGTCATGACCTGCTTCAAACCCGGCGAGGCGCTGCTGACCGCCGTGCGGTCGATTGTGGCGCAGACGTGGCAGAACTGGGAGCTGTTGCTCGTCGACGACGCCTCGGGGCCCGAGTACGAGTCGGTGCTCTTGGAGGCCGCGTCGCTCGATCCGCGCGTGAAACTTCTTATCCAGCCCGAGAACGCGGGCACGTACCAGGCGCGCAACCGCGCGATGGCCGTGGCGGCGGGCAAGTTCATCACCGGGTTGGACTCCGACGACTGGGCGCACCCGCGCCGTCTCGAGCTGCAGGTGCGGCCGATGGTCGCCAATCCGGACCTGGTGATGGTCGAATCGCGGTGCGTCGCGGTCGCAGAGGACCTGTCGCTGATGATCGATCCGCAGATCGCGATCATCGCCGCGCGGTCGACGCCGATCATGATCCGGGCCGAGGCCGTGCTGAAGAAGGTCGGGTTCTACGACGAGGTCAGGAAGACCGCCGACTCCGAGTACCGGTTCCGCATCCAGACCGCGTTCGGGAGGGGCGGCTTCCTGCGCATGGGGAACGGTCCGCTGACCGCCGTGCGGTACAACGGGAACACGCTGTCGGCCGGGGAGGTCTCGCGGCATTGGATGTCGGCGAGCCGCTTCGGGTACTACTCGGGGTTCGCGCGCTGGCACCGGGCGATCGGGCGGGACCAGGCGTCGCCGTTCATGGCTTCGATGGCCCGGCCGAGGCCGTTCCCGATCACGCAGTGCATCACGCGATCCAATGCGGACAATCGAGCGATCGAGTACGGCCGCATCTACGCCGCCGACTGGAGCGCGATCGACACCCGGCGGCGCGCGATGCTCGACGACGCGGGCGACACGGCGCGCGGGGGCGTCGCGGTCGCACTGCTGCACTGTCCGGACCTGAAGGGCATCAAGGGCGACCAGGCCCTCGTGGATCGGACGGTTCTGACTGCCGCCTCGGAGTACGGGCTCGACTTCATCGAACCGGAGGGGCGGCATACGGCTCCGGTTTTCACTCCGAGCACGGACTACGCGGAGTTGCTGCGGTTCGAGCACCCGGGGATCGATGCGGGCCGGATTCGAGTGCACGGGGCTGAAGGTGTGTCCGATCCGGTGAACGCGAACGCGAACGCGAACGCGAACGCGAACGCGAACGCGAACGCGAACGCGGATGGGGGTGCGGGCGCCACGAGCGCGGCGCGCATCGCCGGGACTGCGGCGGCCGCCTCCTCATCGGCGTCGGCCGAGACGGCCGATGCGACGGCCGCGACTGTGTCGCAGCCCGATGCGGCCAGCGCGCCTGATGCCTTCGGCGCTGCGCCCGTGCACGAGGCCGCTGACCACGTCGTGCCCGCCGCGCGAACCGCCGAGTCCGCCGAGATGGCCGTGGCTGCTTCAGTCTCGGCGGTTGCCGACGCGTCTTCCACTCGCTCCGGTTCGCGGACCGCCTCCCGCGGTTTGCGTCGGGCGTTCGGGCGGGCCGACCTGCTTCTCGCAGCCTGCGGACTCGCTTCCGTCGCCGCTGCCATCGCACTCGCCGCGGCCCTCGAACCCGCTGCCCTGCCGTGGATCTCGGGGGCGAGCGTTCTCGTCTGGACCGGCTCCGTGTTCGCGCTCGCCGCGTGGCGGGCCTTCGACCGCCAAGTGCCTGCCCGGCTATCAATCGCGCAGCCCGGTCAGACTCCTGAGGCGCGACCGCTGTTGCCCGCCAAGGACCCCAGCAAACTGCCGACCCCGCTGGTCCACCTCGTGAGGGCTGCCGGACGCCGTCCGGTCTGGTCCGCGGCCGCAGCCGCGCCGCTCGTCCCCGCGTTCGCGGTCTTCGCGCCGCAGCCGTGGTTCGCCGCAGGCGCCGCGCTGACCGTGCTGTGCCTGCTGGCCGCCGTGACCCAGCTCCGGTTGCTCCGCGCGCTCGATCGCGCCCGCGTCAGCGCCACCGCCGAGTGCCAGGCGGCCGCCTCCGCCGGCATCACCGACAAGAAGCGCAGGATGATCGACCGGTGGGAGGTGCGCCTGAACCACGGCTGGTCGGCAACGGCGACAACCGCATTGGAAGGCATCGCCGCCGATTCCAAGAAGGGCTACCGCGAGACCCAGGTCCACGCCCTCGGCGCCCTCTGCGCCCGCCGGGCGGCCCTCGACCCCCGGGCGGGGCGGACCATCCGCGCCGACATCGCGATCGTGTCCACGTTCAACCTCCGGGGCGGCACGACCTCCGCGAACCAGGCGGAGATCCTGGCCTACGTCTCGGCCGGGCTGCGCGTGGCGCTCGTGAACCACCCGGTGAAGGAGCGGGCGATGGGCAGGCCCGTCGACCCGAAGATCATGGAGCTCGTCGACGGCGGGCAGGTCGTGCTCGTCGACCCGCGGGATACTGTCCACTGTGATCTCACGATCGTCCGCTTCCCCGTGGCGCTGGCGAAGATGATGGAGGACCGGCCCGAGATCGCGGCCGACCGGACCGTCCTTCTCGTGAACCAGGCGCCGTTCGAGGAGTACGGGCCGACCGGCGGGTACGGCACCGCGTGGAGCATCCCGGACGTGCACCGCAACGTCACCGAATGGCTCGGCGACCACACCTGGTACGCGATCGGCCCGGCCATCCGCGATGTGCTGCACGCCCACCACGCCGAGGAGATGGCGGGAATCGAGCTCGCCCAGGACTTCTGGTACGAGACCATCGACATCGCCGAGTGGACACCACCGCAGCGGCGGGTCCGCGCCGAAGGCGAGCCGATCCGGCTCGGGCGGCACAGCCGCGACCACGTGACGAAGTTCCCGAACATGGCCAAGCAGCTGCTCGCCGCCTATCCCGACACGGACGGCATCGACGTACACATGCTCGGCGGTCACGATGCGCTGCAGCGCATCCTGGGCACGATCCCGCCGCGCTGGACCTCGCATCCGTTCGGTGCGATGTCGGCCGTGGACTTCCTCGGGCAGGTCGACGTGTACGCGTACTTCGTCGACGAGAACCTGGTCGAGGCGTTCGGGCGGGCCCCCATGGAGGCCATGGCCGCCGGGTTGCCGACCATCCTGTCGCCCGATTTCGCCGAGCTGTTCGGCGACGGCGCGGTCTACCGCGAGCCCGAGGACGTTGAGGCCGAGGTGCGGCGCCTCGCCGCCGACCGCGCCTACTACACCGAACGCGCCGAGGCCGGGCTCCGGACCGTGCGCGAGCGGTTCTCCCCGGAAGCACTGCTGCGCAGGGTGAACGGCCTCGGCGTCACCAAGCTGCCGGACCGGTCCGACGCCCAGCCGACCATGGAAGGCACCCGATGAACCAGCACCTGCGGATGCGCGCCCTGCTCACCTGCGCTGCGGCCGCCGCGACCGTCGCGCTGCCGTTCGTCCTCGACGCGCCCTACGCGCTGGCGGTCGCGGGCTTGATCCTGCTTGTCCTGATCGGACTTTCCTGGCGCGCGGCGGTGCGCCTCCGGCGTCTCGGCCGCGATATCGCGGCCGGGCGGAAAGCGGCGGCGCTGCTGCACCGGCGTGCCGAGCGGGCCCCCGGGGTCGGGGACCGCCGGATGCGGCGCGTGTTCGAGGCGCTGGAGAGCGGGTTCCCGATTACGGCTGTGCGGGAAGCCAGGGAGATCGCCGCCGACACCAGGGTGCCGATCGCCGACCGGATCGCGCTGCTGCGGGAAGTCGAAGCGCGGCAGCTCGCAGAGGAGCGGTCGCGGGTCGCGCCGGAGCGGATCGCGGTCGACGTCGTATACGTCGCCGACTGCGGCGGCGAGGTCGCCTCCACCGTGGCGGAAGTCGAGATCTGCCGGGACCTCGGCCTCACGGTCGGCCTGGTGCACCACCCCGTCTACCGGCGGCACCCGGGCGCGCCGCTCGATCCTCGTATCGCAGCACTCATCGATGACGGGTCGGTCCGGCTGATCGGCCGCGACGACGAGGTCGAGTGCGCGCTGGCGGTCGTGCGCGATCCCGTGCCGCTCATGCACCCGCTCGAACGGCGCCCGCTGGTCAAGGCCGGGCGGACCGCCGTCGTCGCCGCCGAAGCGCCGTCCGGGTCCTATGGGGAGGGCGGGGAGGCCTGGGAGCTGGCGATCGTCGAACGGAACGTCGCCGGATGGCTGGGACCGCACACCTGGTTCGCGGGCGGGCCGCTCGCGCAGGCCGCGCTGGAACGCCACGCGGACACCGTCGACCTGGCCCCCGAGCCCTGGCACGAGGTCATCGACATCGAACGGTGGCGCCACGGCGGCCGCCGCGTCCCGGACGGGCGCATCCGCATCGGCAGGCACTCGCGGGACGAGCGGGCGCACTGGCCCGAGCGGCGCGAGACGCTGCTGGAGTGCTACCCCGGGCGGGAGCCGTTCGCGATCCACGTGCTCGGCGGCGCCGAGACGCCCGCGCGCGTGCTCGGCGGGCTGCCCGGGAACTGGACCGTGCACCCGTTCGACGCGATGCCGGAGTTCCTGGCCGGGATCGACGTCATGGTCTGCTTCGCCGCGGAAGGCATGGGGGCCTTCGGAAGGGCGCCGCTCGAAGCGATGGCCGCCGGAGTGCCGGTCGTCATGGACCGGCGGTTCGCGCCCGTGTACGGCCCGGCCGCCCTCTACTGCGAACCGGGCGAGGTCGCCGACGTCGCCGAGCGGCTGGCGACCGAGCCGGGCGCGTACGCGGCGCAGCAGGAGGCGGCCTGGGCGCACCTGGCCGACCACTGCTCAGCGAAGTCCCTGATGGACCGGCTGCCGGCGGCCGTGCACTAGGCGATCGTCATCTTGCCCCAGCCGACGTCGATCACGGGCGACGAGCTGTGCCCGCCGTCGCCGTCGCCGGTGAACAGGTAGAGGAGGCCGGTCGCGGTCTCCCGCCCGACCCAGTCCGCGTGCCCGTCGCCGTTGAAGTCACCGGCGGCGGCCGCGGACGCCATCACATCCCAGCCGCAGTCGAACAAGACCGGGCGGCGGAAGCCCTGGCTGCCGGGGCCGCCGTAGAAGTACATGCACTCGTCGGCGTTGCGGACCGCGACGATGTCGGCGTGGCCGTCCTCGTCCATGTCGCCGACCGCGGTCAGCTCCTTCTGCAGGTTCCAGCTCGACCCGATCTTGACGCGGGCGCCGTGGCCGCCGGCGCCGTTGCCCGGGTACAGCCACAGGTAGCCGGTGGCGGATTCGACCGCGAGAAGGTCGGCGCGGCCGTCGCCGTCGTAGTCGTGACCGGCGACCACGGCGCTCATGGCGTCCCAGCCGTGGCCGATGCGCACGGCCGGGTCGAACCCGGTGCCGTTGCCGCCGTAGAACAGCAGCGCGCCGTCGCTCGCGCGGCGCGCGACGAGGTCCGCCCGGCCGTCCTCGTCCAGGTCTCCGGCGGTCGCGAGAAGGTCCATCGCGTTCCAGCCGGAGCCGACCGGGTAGTGCTCGCCGAAGCCGCCGGAGCCGCTGCCGGGCCACACCTCCAGGATGCCGGTCTCGTCGCGGCGGGCGACAAGGTCGGCGCGGCCGTCCCCGTTGTAGTCGTAGGACCCGGCGAACCCCTGCTCGACCGGAGCCGCTTCCAGGGCGGCGGCCGGGGCCGGAGCGATGAGCGCGGCGACGACCGCGCCGGCGGCCGCGAGACCGCGGGCCGGTGCGATCCTGCGACGTGCACTGTGTGCCATTTCGTTTCCCCTCCGGTGGCGGTGGACCACTTCACCTTGCGTACCTCGCGGGGTACCTGCTGGTTTTCGGTCAAAAACGGCACGAACGGCAACTGAGGCGTCTACTGTCCGGTGCGGACAGACATCGGCGGCGGACCCCGAAATCCCGCTGCAGCGACGGAGGGAACGCCAAGTGCGCAGAGAAGCCGACCGGTCCGACGCGGGCCGCCATCGCAGGCACCGACTGGGCGTCGTCGCAGTCGCGGTGCCGCTCATCGTCCTCCTCGCGGCCGCCGTCACCGTCGCCCAGGACATCGTCGCCGACGACCCGAACTTCAGGCGCGTGGCCGTGACCAGCGACGGCGCGGTGTTCGACATCCTCGGCGAGCTCGAACCGAACGCCACCGGCGGCCTCGCCGGGGAAGTCGACCTCGCCCGCCACCCCGGCGAAACAGCGATCACCACCGCCAACCTCGTGCTCGGCACGTCGGACGACGAGACCGGCCCGTTCGGCAAGGCCTCCATCTCGATCCGCTCGCTTAGCTCCACCACCTACGAGTACAACCCCGACGCCGAGTCCATCGTGTTCACCTCCGGCCTCGAGTTCGAGGTCGAGAAGGTCCCCGGCATGGTCAGCACCGGCGAGCCCCTCTACCTCTACACCGGACCGGTCCGGCTGCAGCCGGACGAACCCGTCACCGACCCGGCGTTCCCGCCGCTCGACCGCACGTTCAGCCTGCCGAGCCCGGTCCTGGTGTGGGAAGGCGCCGACGGCGTCACCGGCGCCGAATCGATCGGCATGCTCAACGACTTCCACCTGACCGTCGGCCACCCCGCCTAACAAGGAGCGCAGCATGCCCAGCACACGCCAACGGCTCGCAGTCACCGCCGCGGCCGGCCTGACCGCACTCGCGGTCGCCCTCCCGACCCAGGCCCAGGAGCGCCTGCCGAGCGGGCCCGTCCTCGAATACGCCTCGGCCACATGCACAGCCGCAGGCGACAGGGAGGTCGAGTTCGCGCTGCGCAACTACGGGGACGCCGAGCACGCCGTCGCAGGCGTCGAGATCCAGACCGGACCCGACTCGAACCCCTGGCAACCCGCCGACCTCGCCGGGACGCTCCGCACCGGCACCGCGCTGGCGGGGCACCAGACGCTCACCGGCACCGCCATTCTGCCCGTCGGCTCCGAGCGGCGCGTCGCCCTGAAGGCCCGCCTCGACCCTTCGGGCGAGGTCCTGGAGAAGGCGGTCGACCTCAGCCGGTGCGAACCGGCCGTACCCGGCGACGAAGAGCTCGAACAGCCCGGCCGCACCTGGGGGCCCTACGGCGCCAAGCGGACCATCCCCACGCACGTCTCGCCCGAAGGCGGCCAGACCACCCACCCCAGCGTCGTCAAGGTTCCCGGCGGCTGGAACGGCTACGAGTACTGGATGGCCCACACGCCCTACCCGTCCAGCAACGACGCCCACGAGGACCCGAACGTCGCCGCGTCCCACGACGGCGTCAAATGGGTGGTGCCCGCGGGCCTGTCGAACCCGATCGACGACCAGCCCGGACGGCCCGGGCCCTACAACTCCGACACCGACCTGCAGCTGGGGCCGGGCAACACCATGTACCTGTTCTGGCGCGTGGTGATCCCCGACCTCGCCCAGGAGCGCATCAAGTACTCGACCTCCACCAACGGCGTCAACTGGTCCGCGCCCGCCGAGGTCATGCGCAGCTCGATGAGCGTCCGCCGCCCCCTGTCGCCCGCGTTCATCTACGAGAACGGCCGCTGGGTCATGTGGGCGGTCGACATAGTCCGCTCGCCCAACCGCATCGTCTACTACGTCGGCGGTTCGACGCCCGCGAAAGCCAACTGGACCACGGCGGGCGTGTACGCGACCCTCGGTCCGATGCAGAACAACAAGGAGCCGTGGCACCTCTCGATCGTCAAGGACGGCAACGAGTACATCGGACTGCTCAACGACACGATCGTCGGCGCGAGCGGACGCGAGGGCGACCTGCAGTTCATCGCCGGGTCGACGCCGACGAACTTCAAGTCGTTCCCGATGTCGGCCATCCCGCGGCTCAAACCCGGGCAGCACGACCTCCTCTACCGCGCGACCCTCTACGCCGACACCGAATACGGCAAGCCCGGCTACCGGGTCTGGTACTCGGCGCGGATGGCGCTCAACCCGGACGTGTGGAACGTCCAGCAGACCTTCCTGCACGGCGCCGACGTCCACGGCTCGCCCTGACCCGAAACGCGTCTTCCCAGGTCGGAGCCGCTGTTTTCTGACTAGGTTGAACGCATGAACGACATAGGGACCGCGGGCAACGCGGTGCACGGCAGGCGCCGCGTCTGGGTGCCGCTCGCCGTCCTCGGGGTGCTCGCCGTGCTGCTCGCCGCCGACGCGGTCTTCGCGAAGGCCCAGCCCGACGGGGAGGCGATGGCGGCCGGGACGGTGATCGAGTTCGGCGTCGAGGGGCAGGTGTCGGTCGAGGCGGGCGAGGCCTGGACCCTCGACAAGGCCGCGAGCGACGCCAACAGCCGGATCGTGCTCGTCCGCCACGACATGACCGTCGAACTGCCGGTGGTGACGTTCGGCGGGCGCCCGCTCCCGCGCCAGATGTGGACGGGCATGGACCGGCTCTTCGACATCCAGCGGCACGCGGGCACCGAGGTCTGGCTGGGCAGGCCCGCCGCGTTCGAGAACTCGTCCATCTCGGACGGGCTCCGGGGCGACCTCCAGATCGGCAGCCGCGTCGGCAGCGCCTTCGTGCTCCCGAACGACGACCGCTCTGAGGCCGTCGAGGCGGTCGTGCTCGCGCCGCTCCACGCGGCCGACGAGGACTGGGCCGCCGCCGGGGCGCTCATCGGCTCGATCGCGTTCGAGGAGGAGTCATGACCGCGCCCGCTTCCATGACGGTGCGTCCACGTTCCGTCGAGTTCAAGGCGGTGGCGATATGGGTCATGATCGCCTTGTCCGCCTTCGGTCTGTGGAACCTCAAACGTGACTTCCTGCCCGCCATGGAGGCGTTCCCGGGGAGCGCCGCGGTCGACGTCGTCGTGCTCGTGCTGAGCCTCGCGGTCGGGATGTGGCTGGCCTGCCGGTTCCTGCGGCCCGTGCAGGCCCCGCCGTGGCCCGGGATCTGGCTCGCGCTGATGTGGGGCGCGCTCGGCGCGTGCGGCCTCGCGATCGTGTTCAACGGCCTGCTCATCGCGGGCTGGTCGAAGGCGCTGAGCCTGGAGACCGCGAGCGACTGGTCGGCGGCGCTCACCGCCCCGATCAACGAGGAGACCGTGAAAGTCGCGGGCGTGGCGCTCCTCGCCGCGGTCTCGACGCGGCTCGTGCGCAGCGCCGCGGACGGCCTCGTCTACGGCGCGCTCGTCGGGCTCGGCTTCCAGATCATGGAGAACTTCACCTACGGGCTCAACGAGATCGCGATGGTCGGCGGCGTGAACCCGGTCGGGGAGACCGTCGAGGTCCTCGGCATCCGGATCGTGCTCACCGGCATCGGCTCGCACTGGGCGATGACCGCCGTCTCGGGCGCGGGCATCGGGTACCTGGTGAGCGCGACGGGCCGGACGGCCGCGCGGCGCATCGGGGTCGCGGCCGGGTGCGTGCTCCTGGCGATGGCCATGCACTGGCTGTTCGACAGCCCGCTGCTCGGCGGATTCCTCGGCCTGGTGCTCAAACCGCTCGTCAACTTCGTGATCGTGCTGCTCGTCTACCGCGTCGTGCGGCGCCGATTCCGGGCCCGCTGGGACGAGGTCGCCGCCGAGGAGGTCGCGGCCGGGAGCCTCGCTCCCGAAGAGGCCGAACACCTCTCGCGGCGGCGCGCGCGGCGGCGGTACCTGCACGGGTTCCCGCACGGGCCCGAACGTCAAGCGCGGGAACGCCTGCAGTGCCTGCAGCTGGACCTGATCGAGGAACGGATGCCGACGCGGCTCGCCACTTCCATGGCACAACCGTGGCGGGACGCGGTCGCGGCGGCGCGGCAGGGGCCGCTCGTCGGGGTGGAGTAACGGGGGCCGGGCTCATCGCCCGGCCCTTTCGCCTACTGGTGGAACACGACCTCGGCCGAGTCGAGGTTCACCGAACCCGGGCACAGGAACGAGCCCCCGACCTTCTTGCCGCCGATCGGCCCGCCCTCGTAGGCGCGGTCGGTGCCCTCGCGTTTGAGCGTCACGCTGTCGGCCTCGTACGTGCAGGTCACGCCGAACTTGGTGGCGGCGATGCGGACGTCCTCGGCGGTCGCGGTGCCCTTCGCGTCATCGAAGGCGAACGCCGTGTCGGCGGTGAAAGCGAGCACGGTGCTGCCGCTGCAGTCGAAGTCGACCTTGTCCGAGTCGATGCCCACCGTCGTCGGCGGCGCGGCCGCGACCTGGACGCGTTCGATCGCGCAGCGGCTGTCGCCCTCGGCCAGAGCGAGGTCCACATAGTTCGGGGCCGGTTCGGTCGACGCGGCGACCGAGGCGGTCGTGCAGAGCAGGAGCGCCGCAGCGGCGGCGACGAGCGTGGCAGGGCGGCGGTTCGGCACGGGTCCGGGCCTTTCTCGCGCGCGGCGCATCTCCATGGCCGCGTTCCGGATCGAACGATCAGCACGTTAGCGGAGCCGAATCCCGTTTGCGGCTTTTTCGCACGTTTTCAGGAGTCGGATCCGCGATACTTTCGTATCGATCCGGGACCGGCGCGGGCGCCTTCGGTATCGGGCCGCTCCTCCTTGGGACCGTTCTCGAAAGAACCGTTTGAGCAGCTCAAAAGGCGTGGATACAGTGAAGGCGTTCGCATCTGACCGAAAGGCGGCGACCCCGATGCCCCACGACGACACCCGCACCGGCGAGACCACCACCGTGGCCGACGCCCCCTGGGTCGGCCCGGCCTTCCTCATCGGCCTCCCTCTCGCCGGGGCCGCGCTCGGGTGGGGGCTCACCTTCATCGTCGAATGGATCGTTGGGCTCTCCTGGTTCCCGTTCCAAGGCCTCTTCGAGCTGTTCACCGACCTCTCCCCGACCCTCCAGCTCGTCGTCGCCCTCGCCGCCGGGCTCCTCCTCGGACTCGGCATCGCCCTCTTCGTCCTCCACGAAATGCTCACGATCACCGTGGGGCGCGACCGCATCGGGCTCAAACGCGGCGACTACGAACGCGAGACCGACCGCGCCGACGTCGCGGGCGTCTTCGTGCAGGACAAGCGGATCGTCGTCCTCGGCCACCGCCGCCAGGAACTCGCCAGCACCGAATTCGACCTCGACCGCGACGCCCTCGCCGCCGCCCTCCGCAGGCACGGCTACGGCTGGCTGCCCGACGGCGACCCCTACGCCGCCGAGTTCAGGCGCTGGGTCCCCGGCGCCGACGGCCTCCCGCAGGGCGCGAACGCCGTGCTCAAGGCCCGGCAGCACGCACTCGAGAAAGGCAGCGGCGGCGACCTGCGGGAACTCCTCGACGAACTCGCCGCCCTCGGCGTCGTCGTCCACGACAAGGACAAGAAGCAGTACTGGCGGCTCGCCGACCCCGCCTGAACCCGGTCGCCCGACCCCGTCAACGTGCTGATGCGCAGCACCCCTTCGGCGCGGAGGATAGGTGCCACCGCACCGATCTAGGGGGAAACCATGACCGCGCCGCTGCTCTTCGGCCTGGCGATCCTGCTCGCCGCCATCGTGCCCGGACCCGACTTCGCGATGGTCGTGCGCAACACGGTGCTCTCGGGGCGGGTGAGCGGGATGTGGACCGCCGCCGGGATCGGGCTCGGCATCGTCGTGTGGGTCGTCGCCACCTCGATCGGGCTTGCCGCGCTCCTCGCCGCCTCGGCGCTGGCGTTCACTGTTGTGAAGCTCGCGGGCGCTGTCTACCTCGTCTACCTGGGTGTGCGGTCGATCCGTGCGGCGGTCAAGGAGCGGCGGAAGCCTGTTGCCGAGGTCGAGCTGGACCGGCCGATGAGCCACTGGGCCGCGTTCCGGTCGGGCCTGATGTGTAACCTGCTCAACCCGAAAGCGGTCGTGCTGTTCACGGCGCTGATGCCGCAGTTCCTCGTCGGCGGCGGCTCGCAGGCCGTGCTGATCGGCGAGCTCGCGGCGGTCGGCATGGCCGTCTGCGGGCTGTTCTACATCGGACTGGCGAACCTGATCGGCCTCTTCCGCGCCGTGCTCGAACGCCCGAGTGTGCGCGCCTGGCTCAACGGGGTCACCGGGGCCGTCATGGTCGCGCTCGGACTCCGCTTCGCCGCCAACTGAACCCGTGAGTAGCGGCCCCGCGCGGCGGGGCGGGCGGGGCATGAGGTGAGATAGCAGCGCGGCGGCCAGCCGACCGTCCCTTCGCACTTGCGGGAGCGCCGAAGGGACGGCAGACCGGCCGCCGTTTCCGCGCCCCGTATTCGGGATAGCGTTTTCACTCCTGTTCCTGCACAATGACGACCATGACAACCTGGGAACTTGAAGCCGAGATCGGGTCGTACTACGAGCGCGGCGAGGAGGGCGCGCGCCTGACGCGCAGCCCGCGCGGGCGCCTGGAGTTCGCCCGGATGCAGGACCTGCTGCGCCGCAAGCTGCCCGGTGAGGCGCTTGACGTTCTTGACGTGGGCGGCGCGACCGGCATCCACTCCAAGTGGCTCGCCGAAGACGGCCACCGGGTCACCCTCATCGACCCCGTCGCGAGCCAGGTCGAGGTCGCCGCGGAACTGCCCGGCGTCACCGCCGTCGTCGGCGACGCGCGCGAACTGCCTTGGGACGACGCGAGTTTCGACGCCGTGCTGCTCATGGGCCCGCTCTACCACCTGACCGACCGGAAGCAGCGCGTGCAGGCGATCGCGGAGGCGCGGCGGTGCGCGCGTCCCGGCGGCATCGTCGCGGCCGTGACGATCAACCGCAGCTCGGGCTGGTGCGACTGGCTGCTCTCGCAGTCCAACGACATCGACCGGAAGATCAGCGCCGAGGACAGCCTCCGCATCCTCGGCGACGGCGAACTGCGGTACTTCGAGCAGGAAATGTTCACCACCGCGTACCTCGCGCACCCCGGCGAGGTCTACGAGGAGTTCGCCGATGCGGGCCTTGAGGGCCCGGCGCAGTATGCCGTGCAGGGCTTCCCGGGGTACATCCCCGAACTCGAGCGGCTCATCGACGAGCCCGAGGCGAGCAAGCACCTCATGGACGGCCTGCGCGTGATCGAGGCCGAGCCCTCGCTGCTCGGCGCGAGCAACCACCTGCTGACCGTCGCGACGCTGCCTTCCTAGACGCGGGTCGCGGGGCGCCCTCGGGTGCCCCGCGGCTGTGTCTTGAAAATGGGACATCGCTTGCCCTCGACCTGGGGCGCCGCTAGTGTCCCGGACATGTGGAACCGCAGCTTTCTCATCCTCCACGGCGTGGAGAACCGCAGGCCCGAAGGCCACTGGCAGCACGAGCTCGCCATGGACCTGCGCGAGCGCGGCGAGCAGGTCTTCTACCCGCAGCTGCCCGACACCGACCGGCCCTCGCTCGCGGACTGGACCGACGCGTTCCGGGCCGAGCTGGCGCTCATGCGCGGCGAGAAGGTCGTGGTCTGCCACAGCCTCGCCAGCGTCGCGTGGCTGCACCTCGCGGCCGCTGACGCCGCTTCGGCCAACCCGCTCTCGGCCGACCGCGTGCTGCTGGTGAGCCCGCCGGGGCCGAAGGCGTTCGAGTGGGACGTCATCGCCGGGTTCACTACCGCGGGTCTCCACCTCGAAGGCCTGCGGCTCGCCAAGGGCGCGGTGCGTCTGGCCTGCTCCGACGGCGATCCGTACTGCGTCGAGAACGCCGTGGAGTACTACGGGCGGCCGCTGGGCTGCGAGGTCGACGTGATCCCCGGCGGCGGCCACATCGCCCTGGGCGACGGCTACGGCCGCTGGCCCGCCGCGCTCGCCTGGTGCCTCGACGAGTCAGAACGCCTGACCCCCAACAGGTAAGGCGGGAGTCTTCACATCGGCCGTTTGCAGTGCCAGACTGGGACATGCGCTGGATTCGGATCGCCGTCGTCGGCGCCTTCGTGCTGGCCGCCGCCACCGCGGCGCTCGCCGGGAGCCTCGCGAGCCCCCGCGACGACCGAGCCGCGGCCGCCTCCGATCCTCCCGACCTGACCGCCACCGCCGAGATCCGCCGCATGTTCATGAAGCCCGGCCAGGTCGCCATCGCCGTGACCAACCACGGCGACGCGCCCGTCCGCGTCCTCGGCGTCGAGCTCGTCACGGAGTCCTTCGCGCCCTTGGGCGTCCAGGCGTTCGACACCGAGGTCCCGCCGAGCGTCAACGCCCGCGACATGATCACCAAGTACGGCGAGGCGCGCTGCCCCGACGGCGCCGCCACCACCGCCGAACCCGCCTCCGTGACCTTGCACGTCGCCACCGAAGACCAGGCCGAACACACCGTGACCCTGGAATTGTCGTACCCGAACGGCACACTTGACCGATTGGTCCGGGAAGCGTGCGCGGCGCAGGCGGTGGCCGCGTCGGCCCGCATCGAACTGGGGGAGCTGAGCCCGGCCGAGGACGGCACCCTGGAAGGGAGGTTGAGCGTGACGCCGCTCGGAGACGCGGCGCTGGACGTGACCGAGGTGCGCGGGAGCGTCCTCTTCGAGATCCACCCCGGCGCGTCCGTGCCCGAGGCCGGCGGCGAGACGGTGCCGCTCGTGTTCGACGCGCACCGCTGCGACGGCCATGTCGTGGGCGACGCGAAGCACCCGTTCGGGTTCACCGTGTGGATCGCGATCGACGGGGGCGAGCCGGTCGCCACGCCGCTCGACGTGCCGGAGGCCCAGCGTGAGGCGTTGTGGGCGATGCTCGACGTCCGCTGCGAGGGGCTCGAGTGACCGGTTGAACCGTTCCAATCGATGGAACTGGGGGAGGCGAACACGGCACATCGGACGTACGCTGGAAGGCGTGGGTGATCACACCGATACTTCAGGTAACGAGGCGCACCAGTTGCGCACGCGCCTCGTGGGGGGCCTGCGGTCGCGCGGCGTGATACGAAGCGGGGCGGTGGAGACGGCGATGCTCGCCGTGCCGCGCCACCGCTTCGTCCCCGAGGCGCCGCTGCGCATCGCCTACGCCGACGACGTGTACGTCACCAAGCGCAACAGCGACGGCGAGCCCGTCAGCTCCGCCTCGCAGCCCGCGATCGTCGCCGAGATGCTGGAGCAGCTCGACGTGCGCCCGGGCCACCGCGTCCTGGAGATCGGGGCGGGCACCGGCTACAACGCCGCGCTGCTCGACGCGCTCGTCGGCCCCGACGGCGCGGTGACCACAGTCGACATCGACGCCGACACCGCCGGGCGGGCCCGCAAGGCCCTCGACGACGTCGGGTGCGACCGCGTGCGCGTCGTGCAGGGCGACGGCGAGCTCGGCTTCATCGACGGCGCGCCGTACGACCGCATCATCGCCACCGTCGGCACCTGGGACCTGCCCCCGGCCTGGTGGGACCAGCTCGCCGAGGGCGGCAGACTCGTTGCGCCCCTGAGCATCCGCGGCTGCGAGCACTCGGTGGCCTTCGACTACGCGGACGGCGTGATGCGCAGCCGCTCCATCGTGGGCTGTGGTTTTATGCCGATGCGCGGCCTCGGCAGCCAGGAGGACCAGACCGTCGAGCTCTCCGAGGGCCGCATCATGACCTTCCACGTGGAGCACGAGGTCGAGGCCGACGGCGTGCGCGGCGTCCTCGACGGGCGCGGCACGACCGTGTGGACCCCCGTGCAGCTCAAGGTGAACGACGACGCCACGCAGCTGTCGCTGTGGCTGGCCTGCGCGTTCGCCGGGTACGGGCGCATGAGCGCCCCCTTCGGCGACCACGGCCTGCAGCGGCTGCTGCTGCGCTGGGCGAACCCGGCCGTCGTAGAGGGCGAGGACTTCGCGTACCTGGTGTGCCGCCGCCACGGCGGCGGCAACGAGATCGGCGTTCGCGGCCACGGCCCGAACGGCCCGGCGCTCGCCGTGCGCGTCGCCGACCAAGTCCGCGTCTGGGACCGCGAGTGCCGCGACGGCGTGAGCCTGCAGATCACCGCCTACCGCAAGGGCACCGGCCCCGACACCGAGCCGCGCTTCACCGTCCCCAAACGCCACACCCGCCTCGCCATCGAGGTCGCCGCCACCGACGGCCTTGCCTGACCCGGCAGTGGCGGCGGCCACTGCCGGGGAACGTTTCACCGCGAGCGCCCCTCTTCCTTCCTGACGAACCGTTCCGTTCGGAAGGACCAGCCCATGACCCGCCATCCCAGGCTCGCGTACGCCGTCGAAGCCGCGCTCGTCGCCGATGCCGCGATCCACCTCCTCTGGGCCACCGGAAGCACCTGGCCCGCAAGCGATCTCCGGATGCTCTCCTACGCACTCCTCGGCGCTGAAGTCTCGTTCGCGCCCGGACTCCTGCTCGCGCTCACCGGCATCGCCCTCGCCACGCTCGCGGTGATCCACGCCCGCGCCCGCGTCACCCGCGGCCACCGCCTCTACCCGCTCCTCCAAGCGGGGACCCTCGCGTTCCTCTACTTCCTCAGCGCCCGAGCGCTGGCGGGCCTCGTCTGGTGCCTCGGCGTCGGCACACCGCCGGACTATCCCGCCTACTACCGGCTCAACCTGCTGCTCTACACGCCGCTGTGCCTCGCGATGGCCGCCGCGGTCTTCGCGATCTCCAGGCGCGGCGCGACACCCCTGCGCCTGCGCGGCAGGATCGCACTGGCCGCCGCGCCGCTCCCGGTCGTCGCCCTCCTGGCGGGCGCCTACGCCTGGACCCCGGCCGAAGCACCCTACGACACCGCCGACGCCGGCGTCGACTCCCGTTACGCCGAAACGGCACTCGCCCGCTTCCACTACACCCGCGAAGGCGACGGCAGCCCCGTCGTCCTGCTCTCGCCCGGCGCGTCCTGGCTGTTCGCCTGGCAGGACCAGGCGCACGCCCTCGCCGAGGAACACACCGTCTACACCGTCGACCTGCCCGGCCAGGGCTACACCGAACTCCGCCAGGACTTCGACTACACCCTCGAAGCCGTCACCGAAGCGATCGACGCGTTCCTCGACTCACAGGACCTCGACACCGTCGCGCTCGCCGGGCACTCCTGGAGCGGTGGTTGGGCACTCGCCTACGCGCAGGCCCGACCCGAACGCGTCGACCGCCTCGTCCTCCTGGCACCCAGCGGCGCCGACCGGCCCGACCCGGCCTCGTGGGAGGCCCTGAAGACCCCCGTCGCCGGGGAACTCCTCACCAACCTCTACTCAGGACGCGGTGCCGCCGAGCAATCGCTGCTCGGCATCGTCGAGCACGACGACGCCGTCACCGACGAGATCATCGACGCCTTCTGGAAGCCCAATACCCGCACCGCCAACCTCCGCTCCGTCTACCTCTATGAACGCGGCCTCGACTGGTCCGCGACCGAAGCGGCCATGCCCGCCGTCCGCCAGCCCGTGCTCATCATCTGGGGCACCGCCGACAACGTCCTCCCGGTCGCCGACGCCGAGGTCTTCACGGCCCGCCTGACTGACGTGCGCCTCGAGACCCTCGACGGCTGCGGCCACGCCCTCACCCTCGACTGCCCCGACCAGGTCCGGACCCTGATGTCAGGATTCCTCACGTGAACCCCGACGAGCTCGCCCCGCTGGTCCGCCAGGCCCAGCGGGGCGACACCCTCGCCATGAACGACCTCCTCGACGCCCTCGCACCCTACGTCGGGCGCATCTGCGCGCCCATCGCCCTCGGCCACGGCCCCGACGCCGCCCAGGAAGCCCTCATCGCGATCTTCAAGTCGCTCAAGCGGCTCCGCGCACCCGAAGCGCTCCTCGCCTGGGCGCGGACGATCGCGGTCCGCGAAGCCGTCCGCATCGCAAAGGACCGCTGCACCGCCCCCGCCGAGCTCGCCGAACTTCCGCAGCCGGGCGACCCGCAGCTCGAAACCGAGATCGAGGACGTGCTGCGCCGGCTCTCGCCCGAGCACCGCGCGATCCTCGTCCTCCGCGTCCAGGAGGGCTACAGCGAAACCGAGGCCGCTGAACTCCTCGCCATCGAGGTCGGCACCGCCAAGTCCAGGCTCAACCGGGCCCGGCGCACTTTCCGAAAGGCGTGGTCCGCGTGAACCAGCACTGGCCCGTGGCCGAACCCGACGCCGTCGCGCGCCTCCGCGCGCTGGCCGCTGCGATCGGCGGCGCGCACGTCACCGAAGGCGTCGTCGAAGCGCCGTTCGCGCGCGTCTGGGCGCACCTCGCCGACCTGGAGGGCGGGTTCGGCGACATCGAACCGGACATGAAGCGGCTCAAGGTCATCAGCGAGGAGGACGGCCGCATCGAAGCGCTCGCGGTCAGCCGGTACGGGATGCGGGCGCGGCTGCGCGGGACGCTGCGCCCCGGCTGGTGCTGGCTGCAGAGCCGCTTCCTGCTCATCGGCGTGGCCGCCGTGCCCCACGGCCCTGGGCGGACCCGGGTGGCGTTCACCGGCGGTGTCCGCGTGCCGGGCCGTGCGGCGCTGGTTCCCTTGGGCGTCAAGCGGTCAGGGGTCAGGTCGCTGCGGTTGCTGCGGCGCCGCATGGAACGCTGAGCACCTTCCCCGGGCGTCCCGTCACCCTCGCCTTCCCGCGCTTAACGATTCGAACTAGGGTGGGAGGGTCGTCGCCCGCCGATCAGTGCGCCCCACCCCCGGCGCCCCCTCGGCTCCGCTTCTTCGGGAGTGGGTGACCCCGTGTAGCGCATTCGCTGCGAATGGTCGCAGTGGACGCAATGCAGTAATAGTGGCTGACGCCCCGGAAAAACTCCCGGCCCCACTCGCCTCCGCCCCGAGTCGGCCGGTCGAAAGCCGTTCCCAGAAAGGACGCCCCCGATGTCCGAGCCGACGTTCAAACAGCGGGCACGCTATTGGTTCGACAACACCATGTCGAAGGGCACGAAAGCGCTCATTGGTTGGCTGACCGTAATCACCTTGGTGCTCACCGCGATAGGTGCGCTGTTCCTCGTCGTCGTCCAGGAGGGCGACGGCTTCGGCGGTACATTGTGGAAGTCGTTCATCCACATCCTCGACGCCGGGACCATCACCGGTGACGACGCCAGCGGCCCTGGCATGGTCGTCATGTTCATCACCACCATCGGCGGCCTGGTGATCCTGTCGTCACTCGTCGGTGTGCTGACGACCGGTCTCGACGCGAAACTCGAAGACCTCCGGAAAGGCCGCTCGCTCGTCGTTGAGAAAGATCACACCGTCATTCTCGGGTGGTCCGATCAGGTCTTCATCGTCATCTCGGAATTGGTGGAGGCCAACGAGAGCGAGAAGCGCGCCGTCATCGCCATCCTCGCCGACCGCGACAAAGTGGAGATGGAGGACGAGATCCGCACGAAGATCGCGGACCTCAAGTCCACGCACGTCGTCTGCCGCACCGGCGACCCCGCCGACCCCGACAGCATCGGCCTCGTCAACCCCGGCCAGGCCAAGAGCGTCATCATCCTGACCTCCGCCGAAGAGGACCCCGACGCGCAGCTCGTGCGCTCGCTACTCGCCGTCACCCAGGGCGGCAACGGCATCAAGTGCCACGTCGTGGGCGCGGTCGCCGAGGGCCGCAACCTCCCGGCCGCCCGCCTCGCCGGGGGCCGCGCGGCGCACATCGTCGACGCCAACGACCTCATGGCCCGCCTCATGGTGCAGACCTGCCGCCAATCGGGCCTCTCCGTCGTCTACACCGACCTGCTCGACTTCGGCGGCGACGAGATCTACATGGTCGAGGAGCCCGGCCTGTTCGGCCGCCCGCTCAGCCAGGCCCTGCACTCCTACCGCACGTCCTCGTTCATCGGCGTGCTCACCAAGGAGGGCCGCTGCATCATCAACCCGCCGTCCTCGGCCTCGCTCCAGCCCGGCGACAAGCTCATCCTCGTCGCAGCCGACGACTCGGCGATCCAGCTCGACGGCTCGCGCCCGGTGATCGACGAGAGCGTCATCGTCGCCCGCGCCGAGCCCGGGAGCCGGCCCGAACGCACCCTCATCCTCGGCTGGAACGCCATGTCGCGCACGATCCTCGAGCAGCTCGACCAGTACGTCGCGCCCGGCTCGGTCACCGACGTCGTCTCCGACCACCCCGACGCGCCCGAGGCCATCCGCAAGATCGGCCCCACCATGCGCGTCCAGGGCCTGAACTACAAGGAGGACGACACGACCGACCGGCTCCTCCTCGAATCGCTCAACCCGGGCTCGTACAACCACATCATCGCCCTGTGCTCGGACGACGTCGCGCCGCAGCTGGCCGACTCGAAGACGCTCGTGACCCTGCTGCACCTGCGCGACATGGCCCAGCGCTCCAACACCCGCTTCAAGGTCGTCTCGGAGATGGCCGACGACCGCAACCGCACGCTCGCCCAGGTCACGCAGGCCGACGACTTCATCGTCAGCGACAAGCTCATCAGCCTCCTGCTCACCCAGACCGCCGAGAACCCGCATCTCTCGCAGGTGTTCGGGCAGCTGTTCAGCCCCGACGGCTCCGAGATCTACCTCAAGCCCGCCGACCACTACGTGCGCACCGGCGTGCCGGTCAACTTCTATACGGTCGCCGAGTCGGCGCGCCGCCGCGGCGAGACCGCCATCGGCTACCGCGTCGCCGCCCAGGCCAAGCAGGCCCCCAGCTACGGCGTACACCTCAACCCGGACAAAGGCCTGCAGTTCATGCTGAACCCCGGCGACAAGATCATCGTCCTCGCCGAGGACTGAGCCGGAAGCGCCCGCCGGGAGGCGGCGGCCGTCACCGACGGTCACCGTCACCCGACGGGCGTACGACTTTAGTCATAGGACGGTTCAGACTTTCGGCAGAGGCGGGTGTCGGACACCGCAGGTAACTTCGATGGAGACCGCAGCACCCAGCGGAGGAAACCGAACATGACCGACACCACCGCACCCACCCCTGAAGCGGCCGAGACGCCGCCCGCCAGGGCACCGATCACCCGATTGTGGGCCTACGCCCGCCAGCACCTGCGCCTGCTCATCATCGGCGGCGCGCTCTCCTTCGCGGGAGGCATCGTCGGCCTCGTCCAGCCGCTCATCGCCATGGACGTCATCGACACCCTCTCGGCGAACGAATCGCTCACCAGGCCGCTGCTCTACCTCGGCGCGGTCGTCATCGTCGGCGGCGCGCTCGGCGCCCTTGGCCCCTACCTGATGCAGATCGCCGGGCAGGACGTCGTCCTCACCGTGCGCAAACAGCTCATCGACCGGCTCGTGCGCCTCGAAGTCGCCGAAGTCGACCGCCTCAAACCCGGCGACCTCGTCTCGCGGCTCAGCTCGGACACGAACCTCCTGCGCACCGTCGCCAGCACCACCGTCATCGGCGGCGTCACGGACGCCTTCATGATCCTCGGCGGCATCGCCCTCATGGCCTGGCTCGACCTCGCCCTGTTCGGCACCACCATGGCCATGGTCGCGTTCGTCACCGTGACGATGCTGTTCATCATGCCGCGCATCCAGCACGCCACCGTCGCCTCGCAGAAGGCCCTGGGCGACATGGGTTCGCTGCTGGAGCGCGTCTTCAGCGCCTTCCGCACCGTCAAGGCCTCCAGCGCCGAGGACCACGAGATCGGCCGCCTCAACGAGGCTGCCACCACCGCCCGCGATACGGGCGTCAAGGCCTCGTTCTGGGAGGGCCTGGCGGGCGTGCTCGCGTTCCTGCCCGTGAACATCGCGTTCCTCATGGTCCTCGGCGTGGGCGGCGCGCGCGTCGCAGACGGGGCCATGGAGGTCGGCACCCTCATCGGGTTCCTGCTGCTGCTGTTCTACATGATGGGCCCGATCAGCGGTCTCGTCGCGTCGCTCTCGCAGCTCCAGACCGGCCTGGCCGCGATCCACCGCGTCGAGGAGGTCGCGAACCTCGACGCCGAGGATTCCTCTTCCGAGGGCAACCTCCCCGAGGCCGTGCGCATCCCGGCCGGCACTGGTCCCGCGCAGGTCGTGTTCGAGGACGTCACCTTCCGGTACGCCGAGGACCTTCCCTATGTCCACCACGGGGTCTCGTTCGCTTCCAGCGGGCGCGGCCTGACCGCGCTCGTCGGCCCTTCGGGCGCGGGGAAGACCACGGTGTTCTCGCTCATCGAGCGGTTCTACCCGGCGACCACCGGCTCAGTGACAGTGGACGGCGTCGACGTCGCCGACTGGCCGCTGGGGGAGCTGCGCGGCCTCATCGGCTACGTCGAGCAGGACGCGCCGGTCCTCGACGGCACGCTCCGCGAGAACCTGGTGATGGCCTCGCCCGAGGCGACCGACGCCGACCTCGACGAGGTCGTGCAGGTCGCGCGGCTGACCGAACTGGTCGCCAAGCTGCCCGACGGCCTCGACTCCCGCATCGGCTACCGGGGCACGACCCTCTCAGGCGGTGAACGCCAGCGCGTCGCCATCGCGCGGGCGCTGCTGCGCAAGCCGCGCCTGCTGCTGCTCGACGAAGCGACATCGCAGCTCGACGCCGCGAACGAGGCGGCGCTCAAGCAGGTGATGCTCGACGCGGCCGAACGCACCAACGTCCTCGTCGTCGCCCACCGCCTCTCGACGGTGACCAGCGCCGACCAGATCGTGGTCTTCGACGCCGGCCTCGTACGAGCGGTCGGCACCCACGCCGAGCTCGTAGAGAAGGACGACCTGTACCGCGACTTGGCGGCCTCCCAGCTCCTCACGGCCGCATAGCGAAAGCCGAGGGCCTCGCGCGGCGGCGGATGCCGCGGCCGCCGCGCGAGAAACCAGCGGGAGTGCGCCAGTCCGAAGCGGCCCGCGTGGCATGGGAGCCGCCGCCGCGCGAGGACGGTTCCGCGGCGGTCGAGGTGGAGCCGGTCCCGCCCGCGAGCCCGCCACGGACGGGCGCCGGTCTGCGGCGGTTCGCTTCGCACGGGAGCCGCCGCCGCGCCCGGGCCCGATCGGATGGCCGCCGCGAGCCCCGGGCGGGCGCACGTGGCTCGAGTCGCAGTGTGGCCGCTCGGCGGCGGGTCGCGTGTGGGGCGGTGGGCGGTGATTTACTTGGGGGCGTTGGCGAGTGCCTTGCGGATGCCGTCGCAGAGTTCGGAGTAGTACTCGTCGACATAGTGGTACGGGCCCAGGCCCCAGCGGTGGTCGGGGTCGGCGACCCGGAGGTCGGGGTTCACTTCGACCGGGGGGAGGGCGCGGTCGCCGAGGGCCGCTTCGAGGATGCCGTAGGCGCGTTCGAGCCAGTTGTTGTTGCGCCGGGTCCGGCGCATTTCGCTCACGGGCCGGCCGGTCGTGTCGAGGGTGGCCCAGTACGCGCGGTGGACCAGGACCGGCACCTGCGGGAGCCGCGCCGCGAGTTCAGTTGCGGCCGTAGCGAACGGCCCGTCCGCGTCGAGCTCGTCGTCGTTGAGGATCTGCTCCGACCCGGGGAGGTCGGCCAGTCCGGCCTGGCGGAAGTACGTCGTCGAGGTCACCAGCCCGGAGCCGGTGTCGACGAGCGGCCAGCGCTCGTCGATGAGGTCGATGACGATCGGGTGGTCGATCCGGGCGAGCGGGTCGAGGCCCGTCTTGCGGTGGTCTTCGACGATAGTGCGGCGCTGGAAGGCCGAGTCGAGCTTGATGTCGTCGGGTTCGATCGGGCTCGGCGTCGACACGAGGCTCTGGACGCGGGTGCGCGAGACGAAGTGGACGGGCGCGGGCAGCGGGTCGCTGCCCAGGTCGGTGGCGTCGCGTGTGACGCAGCAGCCGATGAGCGAGTAGGTCGGGAGGAGGTGCTCCATGGGCGGATGCTCCGATCCGGTGGCGGCGATAGCACGAAAATGGCCAGTATGCAGGACCTGAGCGGCGTTCGGAAGGGACAAGCGCGGCCGTTCTTGTTGTTCCGCCGCAGTCAATCTGCGCGCAACCTCGCGCCCGCTCGGACGCAATCGAAAGACATTCGAAGGTTTCGATGCTTGACGTTCGGCCCCGGATGCGCCAAGATAGCTTAGAAAACGGTTCCTATAAATATATGGATCGTTTCATGGAGGTCCAGCCTCCCATGCCTTCCAACCGGACTCCTGATCTAGAAACCGATACCTGCGGGTTCGCGACCCCGGGTACCGGCTCGTGACACCCCCTGCCGCGATCGGATCGGGCCGGGCGGGACCGACTGGGAGGCCGTCGCCTCGGTGACCGTACCGATGGTCTTGGTGGTGAATGCCGGGGTGGCCACCACCGCCGAGGCGACGGCCTCCCGCACGGCCGCCCATGGGCCCGCGCAGCGGAGTGCGCCGCCCGAGGACCCCGCCCGGCGGCGTGTCGACCGCCGCCAGCCGCCGGATTTCTGGCATCGTTCAGGCCCCGTTCATGTTCGCGCCGAACGCGTGACGACCTCGGCCGCTTGACTGAAGGCCCATCCCCGATGGAGTCCAGTGCCGCAAGGCCGTTCCCCACGAAAGGACCTTCATGTCCCTCAAGAGCGTGCTTCTGCGCGGCGCGGCCGTGCTGACCGCAGCCGGAGCCCTCGCCGGCCTCGCCGCCGCCCCGGCCGCCGCCAAGTCCCACCACCACGAGCCCCTCGTGATCGCGCACCGCGGCGCCAGCGGCTACTTGCCCGAGCACACGCTCGAGGCCTACGCGCTCGCCGTCGAGATGGGCGCCGACGTCATCGAACCCGACCTCGTGCTCACCAAGGACGGCGAACTCCTCGCCCGCCACGAGCCGGTCCTCGACGAGACCACCGACGTCGCCGCGCACCCCGAGTTCGCGAACCGCAAGGCCACCAAGCTCATCGACGGCAAGCCCGTCACCGGCTTCTTCGCCGACGACTTCACCCTCGCCGAGCTCAAGACCCTCCGCGCCGAAGAGCGCCTGCCCGCCCTGCGCCCCGACAGCGCCGAGCACGACGGCGAGTTCGAGCTCGTCACCTACGACGAGGTTCTCGACTACGTGGGCACCCTCGACCGCAAGGTGATCACCTACCCCGAGATGAAGCACCCGTCCTACTACGAGGACAAGGGCATGAGCATCGAGGACGCGCTGGCCGACCTGCTGGAGGAGCGCAAGCTCGACCGCAAGCGCTCGCCGGTGTGGATCCAGTCCTTCGAGTACCAGAGCCTGCTCAACATCGACGAGCGCGTGGACAACCGGATCGGCCTGAACATCGACGGCCAGGGCGCCATCCCGGACGCGCAGCTCGACGAGTACGCCGAGACGCTTGACACGGTGAGCCTCAACAAGAACCGCATCTTCCCGCGGGCCGCCGACGGCTCGATCTCGGAGCCCACCGACATCGTCGAGCGCGCGCACGACCGGGGCCTGGACGTGCACGTCTGGACCTTCCGCGCCGAGAACAACTTCCTGCCGGCGAACCTGCGCGAGGGCACCGACCCGGCCGCGTGGGGTGACCTCGAGGCCGAGCTCAAGCTGTTCTACGACCTCGGCGTCGACGCGGTCTTCAGCGACTTCCCGGACCTGGCGATCGCCGCGCGCGACTGCTAGACCCGGACCGACCCAGGATTCACACCGAGAGACGAGGGGCCGCCCTGCCGCCGGGGCGGTCCCTTGTCGCGCGCCCCCGACTTCTTATTGAAAATCGTTGTCATTATGATGGCGGCATGGCAGTTCCGAAACGGCGCCTCTCGCGCTCGAACACCCGTAAGCGCCGCTCCCAGTGGAAGGCGAAGGCCCCGGTCGTCCAGGCGTGCCCGTGCCCGCGCAAGGAGATGATCCGGCCGCACCACGTCTGCACGCACTGCGGCGTGTACAAGGGTCGACAGGTGCTCGAGCCGTAAGCGCGAGCCGCCGCAGCAGCAGCCGCAGCCGCAACCGCGGGTGCGGCCGCGCGGCCGCCGCGCGGGGCGCGGCGGCTATAGGGCGTGCCCCTTCCCACCCGCATCCGCCTCCGACCACCTGGGATAAATAAGACGACTCTCCCACACGGGTCTGACATTCGAGTGTTTCTGCAGGTCGTGGTGGTGTTTAGCGGGGGATGGGGAGCTCGAAGTGGACCGTTTGGAATGGTTCGTCGAGGGACTCGGGGCGCATCTCGTTGACTGCGGTGCGCTCGTCGAAGAGGATGTTGCCGCGCTTGGACCAGAACTCGACTGCGCCGGGGGTGCGGGCGTCGGTGTGGAGGTATACGCCGGTGTAGCGGTCGCGGTCGGCGATGAACGCCATGCAGGCGTCGACGAGCGCGCCCGCCAGGCCCTGGCGGCGGTGCTCGGGCCGCACGTACACGCGGTACAGCGTCGCGGTGTGCCCCTCCTCGAAGCGGTTCGTCACCTCGAGCGGGTGCGGCGGCGAGACCGGGGTCTGGCCCCGCACGCCCGCCGTGGCCGCGACGACGCCGTCCTTGACCGCGACGAACAGCGTGTTGTCCTCGGGTGCAAGGTAGTACGAGTCGAGATCGATGATGTCGGAGTGCCACTGCGGCAGGTACCCGTGCCCGAAGTCCCGGTAGACGGTGTCGAGCATCACGGACCTGGCCCCGGGCAGGTCCCCGGATTCCGCCTGGCGCAGAACGTAACCCTCTACACCCCGGGTTCCCGGCGCGATCGCGATATCTGACATGTGTGCCATTATTGCATCCGATTTGCAATAGGAAACCCTTCGCGATAAGAGACGAGGCTCACTCCATGCCGCTCTCCCGGCGCACCCTGATCTCCTCCGCAGCCCCGCTCGGCCTCGGCGGCGTCCTCGCCACCACCGGCTGCTTCTCCTCCAGCGCAAGCGAATCCGGCGCCCTCGTCTTCGCCACCGCCCTCACCCCCGCCGCCGGGCTCTCGCCCCACTCCGAGGACGCGTTCCTCCTCGCCCGCTGGGGCGTCGCCGAAACCCTCCTCGGCCTCGACGGCAACGGCCGCCCCGTCCCGAAACTCGCCCTCGACTGGACCCAGGTCGACGCCACCGCCTGGGACCTCACCCTCCGCGACGACGTCGTCTTCCACGACGGGCACCCCCTCGACGCCTTCGCCGTCGCGGTCGCGCTCAACTCCGCCGCCCTGGGTGCGAGCGTCCCCCGCGTCATCGACGGGATCGGCCTCCAAGCCGACGACCTTGACGAGTACACGGTCCGCATCAGCACCGAAGCCCCCGACCCCGTACTCCCGCAACGGCTCTCCAGCCCCTACCTCGCGATCCTGTCGATGGGCGCCTATGCCTCCGACCCCGTCGACCCGGTCGGTTCCGCGACCGGGCCGTTCGCGATTACCGAGTCGACCTCCACCGGCGTCGTCCTCGAACGCAACGACGACTACTGGGGCGAGAAAGCCGCCATGCCCGGCTACCGCTCCGACTACGTGCCCGACGCCGCCACCCGCGTCGCCGCGCTCCGCTCCGGCGAAGCCCACGTCATCGAGGCCGTCCCCTACGCGCAGATCGCGAACCTCGATGCCTCGAAGCTCCAGGACGCCCCCACCGGCCGCACCGTCAGCCTCTACCTCAACACCGCGACCGGCCCCCTCGCCGACCCCGCGCTCCGCGCCGCCGTCGCCGCCGCGATCGACACCGCGCCGATCGTCGACGACATCTACGAGGGCCGCGCCGACGCCCCCGAAGGCCTCTTCGGCCCCGCACTCGCCTGGGCCGCAGGCCATCGCGACTACACGCTCCCCGAAGCCGCGACCCCAGCAGGCGAGACCCTCCTGATCGCCACCTACTCCAACCGCGCTGAACTCCCCGAAACGCTCACCGTGATCGCCGCCCAGCTGGAGGCCGCCGGGTTCGCCGTCGAAACCGAAGTGCGGGAGTACAACGACATCGAGCCCGACATGCTCGCCGGGGACTTCGACGCGTTCCTCATGTCCCGCTCCGTCGTCCAGGACTCCGGCGACGCCTACACCTACCTCGACTCCGACTTCACCAGCGACGGCGGCTTCAACGCCTCGCTTCTGAAGGACACCACTGTGGACGACGCCGTCGCGGCGGTCGCCACCGCCGCCTCTCCTGACATGGACTCTGACGCCGCAGCCGCGGCCCGCCAGAGCGCCGTCCTCGACGCCGAGGCCGTCGTGCTCGCCACCGTCGCCGTCGTCCCCATCGCCCACGAACGCCTCGTCACCGGCGTCGCGGGCGGCGCCGCGAACGTCACCAGCGACCCGCGCGAACGCGAGATCATCACCGCCGCAACGACCATGGAGTAGCCCGTGGCACTCCTGCGCGGCACTCTCACCCGGGCCGCGGTCCTCCTGGCCGTGCTCGCCGCCATCGGCCTGCTGCCCTGGCTCGCCGACCGCGACCCGGCCCTCACCGTCCTCCGCGCCCGCTACCCCGGGCGCGAGGCCACCGACGGCGCACTCGATGCGATCCGCACCGAACTCGGCCTCGACGCCGGGCCGGGTCATGGCGAGCTTGCGAGCTATAAATTGGCACTGTCGATCCTGCGGGAGTGGATCGGCGGACTGACGCGCGGCGACTTCGGGACCTCTTGGACGAGTGGGGAACCCGTCGCCGAGACGGTGCTTCCTGCCCTCGGCGTCTCGCTCACCCTGATGGCTGCCTCTCTTGCCGTCACGTTCGCGATCACGGCTGCCGCGTGCCTGCCCGCGCTCCGGCGCGCCGCCGAAGGCCGACCCGTCGGCGCCAGCGGCGTCGCCGTCGCCTCCCTCGCGGCCCTCCCCGACTTCCTCATCGCCACCCTCGGCGTCGCCGTCTTCGCCACCTGGACGGGCCTCCTCCCCGCCTACGGGTTCAACGGCCCCGCCAACCTCGTCCTGCCCGCCCTCGCGATGGGCCTGCCCGGCGGCGGCGTCCTCGCCCGCCTCGGCCGCGACGCCATCGGCCGCGTCGCCGCCGAAGACTGGGTCCGCCAATGGCGCACCGCCGGATACACGCGCTCCCGTATCGCACAAGGCCTCCTGCGCCGCGCCCTCCCTCCGGTCCTGCCCCAGTTCGCGATCATCGCCGTCTCCATCACCGGCGCGGCCGTCGCCGTCGAGACGGTCTTCGCCATACCCGGCCTCGGCCGCGCCGCCCTCGCCGCCGCCGACGCCCAGGACCTCCCGGTCCTCCAGGCCTGCATGGCACTCCTCATCGCCTTCGGGTTCACCGCTGGACTCCTCGCCCGCCTCGCCGCGAAAGCCCTCGACAGTGAAGCCGAAGCACTACCGGTCGCTCCGCCGGTCTCGGGCGGGCGCCGCCGCCACTACGCCTGGATCGCCGCCACCGCCGCGCCGCTCCTCCTCGCCGTCGCCTACGGCCTCATCAGATCCGGCGATATCGCCACCGGCTCCCGCCTCGACGCCCCCTCCGCCGCCGCCTGGCTCGGCACCGACGAACTCGGCCGCGACGTCCTCGCCCGCCTCGGCCAAGGCGCCCTCTGGACGGCAGGTGCCGCGTTCCTCGCGTGCGGCCTCGCCTACCTGCTCGCGCTCGTTCTCGGTTTCGTGCCGCGCCTGGCGCACCCGCTCGCGGAGGCGTTCAACTCGTTCCCGGTCGCGATCGCCGGGATGATCGTCGTCGTGGTCCTCGGACGCGGCCAGTTCGGGGCGGTCCTCGCGGTCGTCGCCGTCTCCTGGCCGCCGCTCGCCGCCCACGCCGCCGAACTCGTCGCCCAGGCCCGCACCGCCGGACACCTCGAAGCGCGCCTCGCCCTCGGCGCGGGACGCTGGTGGACGCTCCGCAAGCACACCCTGCCGCTCGTCACCGGACCCCTTGCGGCCCATGCGGGTCTGCGCCTGCCCGGCATGGCCCTCGGCATCGCCTCGCTCGGCTTCCTCGGCCTCGGCGCCGCACCGGACTCACCCGAATGGGGCGCCAGCCTCGCCCGCTCGCTCCGGTACCTGGAACGGGCGCCACTGGCGGCCCTGGCCCCGGCCGCCGCGATGATCGCCCTGACACTTGCCGTCATGGCGGCGGTTTCACTCCCGAGACGCGTCACACGTCGCCACTGAGACCGAGGAACCGGCTCGGTGACAACGGAAAGGCCGGGCCGCCGTAGCGGCCCGGCCTTTGCGCTTCGCTATTCCCAGGGGCGCGGGGACATGACGCCCGCTATCGTGCCGCTCGGGGCGGCGATGCCTGCGATGCGCAGACCCGGGACGTCCATCGGTTCGGCGGCGACGGTGCCGCCGAGTTCGACGGCGTCCTCGCAGACCTCGTCGGTGTCCTCGACGCCGAGCATCACGGTCCACTGCGCCGGGAGGTCCAGTTCCCAGCCCTCGGAGGCGTGGCAGCCGCCGAACTCGCGTTCAGAGTCGGCGGCGCTCACCGCCGCGTACGGCTTCGTGTTGGAGGATTCCTCCCACGGGGGAGTGGCCACCTTCCAGCCGAGCAGGTCCGCGTAGAACTTCATGGCCTCGGCCGGGACGCCGTCCAGGCGGTACTCGACCCAGCCGACGCTGTTCGGCTCGCCCCACACCCCGAACCCGGCCCCCGGCTCGTGCATCTGGACCAGCCCGAAATCCGCGCCCTGCGGGTCCTTCAGCATCGAGAACCGCAGCATCCCGCCCATGTCCTCGGGCTCGATCGTGACCGATGCGCCCAGGTCACGGGCCTTCGCCGTGGACGCGTCGCAGTCGGCGACGCTGAACTGCACGCTCCACACGCGGCTCGGCTCCATCCCGGGCGGGCACGGCATGATCCCCATGACCGGGCGGCCGCCCTCCGACCCGTCCGGGACGCCGAAGGTCGTGTAATGCCCGAACTCCTCCCCGGCGTCCACGGCCTTCCACCCGAACAGCGCCTTGTAGAACGCGGTGTCGGCGGCCAGATCGGCGGTGAGGGAATCGGACCAGATCGGTGCTCCCAGCGGGATCGCGGTCATGGCGCACTGCTCCTTCGCGAGTGAAGTCGATCAACCTCCTCACATTCGCACGGCCCACCGGCGACCGCAGGGCTTTCTCAGTCCAGCTTCTTGCTCGACATGATCGTGAAGTGCGCGCCCGTCGGCGACACCAGCACCGCCATCCGCCCGCCCGGGTCGTCGACCGGCGCGACCGCGACCCGCCCGCCCAGGTCCACCGCCTTCGCCGCCGTCAGGTCCACCGAGGCCGTGCCGAAGCACACCAGCCAGTGGGGCTTCATCCGCACTTCCGGCCCGAGCGCCATCCGCGCCCCGCCGAACTCCACCGCCGCGCCCGGCAGGTGCCCGTGCGTCCACAGCCCCACATAAGGCGCGTCGTGCGAAGGCTCGTCCTCGCCCGGCACCTCGACCGACCAGTTCAGCAGCTCCGCGTAGAACTGCATCGCCTCCACCGGCGCCCCGTCGTACACGTACTCGAACCACACCGCCGCGCCCGGCTCGCCGTACGCCGTGAACCCCACGTGCTCGCTCATCGGCTCGAACAGGCCGAACGCCCCGCCGTCAGGGTCCTTCAACGCCGCGTACACCAGGTCGTCGCCCACTCGCACCGGATGGCTGACGATCTGGCCGCCCAGCTTCTCCGCGTCAGCCGCCGCCCGGAAGCAGTCGGCCACATGGAACGCGACCCCCCACGCCGACAACGCGTCAGCGTCGCCCGGCGGGTTCGGCGCCAGCCCGCCCACCGCGCGCGCCACCGACACCGTCGAACCCAGGCACAACTCCGTGTAGTGCCCGAACTCCTCGCCGGTACCGAAACTCGACCACTTGAACAGGCGCATATAGAAATCCAGGTCCCGGGCCAGATCAGGGGTGTTCGCGTCGGCCCATATCGGGGCCCCGAGCGGAATCTTCGTCGGCATACGGTCCTCCACGGATCGGGTCGGCTACACACACCGTCCCACGGGGGTACGACACGGGCAAGACCCCGCGCGTGAACAGAACCGCCGGTTACCCGCCCGAGGAGGCCCGGAAACGCCCCGGCCCGCCGGTACCGGAGCGCCAGCGGGCCGAGTGGAAGAAGGAACTAGCTCCGGCGCTGCTCCCGCAGCAGGTCCCGGATCTCCTGCAGCACTTGGATCTCCGCCTCAGCGTGCACCTCGTCGACCTCCTCGGCGGGCGGCGCGAACCGCTCGCGGAGCTTGTTCATCGGCATCACGATCACGAAGTACACCGCCAGCGCCGTCAGGAAGAACACCAGCAGGCCGTTCAGGAACACCCCGTACGGGAAGACCACGCCGTTCACCGTGAACTCGCCGCCGACCTCGGCGCCGCCGGTGATCAACGTGATGAGGGGGTTGAGGAACGCGTCTCCGAACGAACCCACGAGCGCGGTCATCGCCGCACCCATGACGACCGCGACGGCCAGCTCGACCACGTTGCCGCGCATCAGAAAATCTTTGAACCCTTTGATCATGCCCAAGAGTCTCGCATCTCCGCCCATTGGAACAGCTGTCGCGAAACCCCCGTGTCGCAGTGGCGCACGAGACATCACCCGGAAGGGAACAACCCGGGCATGCGAACGGTTGCATCCGAGAGCGGCCGAGCGACCCCCGGCCCGAACCACCCTGAGACTTCGAAAGGCAAGACCATGAGCGACATTGTCATCGGCGGCGACCTCCAGGTGAACCGGCTCGGGTACGGCGCGATGCGCCTCTCGGGCGACCCGGGCATCTTCACGCCGCCGAAGGACCGCGCGAGCGCCATCGCGGTGCTGCGCCGCGCCGTCGAACTCGGCGTGAACTTCATCGACACCTTGAAAGCATGAGATTGACACACCTCTAGACTCATGTTCATGAGAGTTCTAGGGGCACTGCGTTTGAGCCGCAGGACAGACGAGTCAACCTCCATCGAACGCCAGCGTGAGGCAGTCGAGATGTGGGCGAAGCTCAACGGACACGACGTGATCGGGTGGGCCGTAGACGACGGGGTTTCCGGGGCAACCTCCCCCTTCGACCGGCGCGGGTTCGGCCCTTGGCTGAAGGGAGACAAGCTCAGCGAATACGACATCGTGTGTGCGCTCCGCGTAGACCGGCTGGGCCGTTCGGTCTTTGAGTTCCTGAGACTGGCGGACTTCCTTGAGAAGCAAGGCAAGGCGCTTGCTACGACAGACAACATGATCGACACGAGTACTCCGCAAGGGCGATTCTTTGCCGTTCTGTTGTCAGCTCTAGCTGAGTGGCGGCGGAGCATGGATGCCGAACTGGCGCAAGAGTCGCAGGCGAAGCTGAGGATGTTGGGGCGCTGGCATGGGGGGCGTGTCCCGTTCGGATATGAAATGGAAAAGCGCGAGGGGGGTTCGTACCTGAGTCGCCACGCGGTTAATGCTGGGCTAGTTGCCCAACTTGTTGAGAAGCGTCTAAGCGGTCTTTCCGGCTGGCAGTCTGCCCACTGGCTTAACGCGCAGGGAGCGCGTACGTCAACGGGCGAAGAATGGAAGCAGAGTTCCATTTCCCGCCTGTTCAAGTCTCATTGGCTGATCGGGCAACGACTTTCTAAAGGCAAGCTGGTTGTCAACGAAAGTGGAACACCCGTTCAGTTCGGCGAGCCGTTGATTAGCTTTGCGAAGTTCGATGAACTTCAGGGCTATGAGGCAGCGATATCGAAACCAAGGACAATTACGGGTGAGGCCTACCTAGGTAAGAAGATCCTCTATTGCTCCGGGTGTGATCGTGTCATGTATCGAAATCACCCCGGCAAGACTCGCAACTATTTTTACTATGTCTGCCAGTCGGTCACGCGACGCGATGGGTGTTCGGAGAATCTTAGGATTCGCTGCGACTTGGCGGATGAGAAGATCGAAGAAATCTTTATGCTCATGCGTGGCGACATGCCAGTCATGGAGCGCGTATTCATTGCAGGTAGTGACCATTCTCGCGAGCTTAAGCAGGTTCAAGCAAATATTGACCGCTTGCGCGATGAGGCTAACCGGGGCTATTTTGAGAGTGATATGGAATCATACTACTCAATGATGGATGCTCAGACTGCGCGTCGGAGGGAGCTTGAGTCACTTCCTGAAGAACCCGACCGATACGAGTATGTTCCGACTGAGCGAACCTATCGCGAGGCATGGGAATCCGCAGATGTCGAAGAGCGCCGCAAGATGCTAATTGACTTGGGCGTGAAGGTCGCTGTACACGGCCCTGATTCGAATGTATTGCGCGAAACTTATTCACAAGACAGTAAGGTGTCCACGTTCCGCATTGCGGTAGGGGACAAGGGTCATGCCCTAGTTCTCACTTCTGATAATCTTCCGTTCTCAATCACTGAGGATGCTGCCGAAGGGCTTCTTAGCATTTTCGGGGACGGTGCTGTGATTGAGAGCGATGATATTTACAGGGTAAATCAGTGGAGTGCGGCAACCAAGGCATGTAAGAAGTGTAAGGCGGGAAATCCCTGCGGCATGCATATCGGTGCCATTCAAAGCTTGATAGCGGAAGTTCGTGAACGGTCAGAGGTCACGTCTGGTAGGGGCGCAAGCCGGGACTGATTCAGGCTTCCTCGTTGGGTATATTCGAGCGGGGGAGAGAGAGCCGCATGGGGCGGCGGGATCCCTAAGGCAATCGCACACGTAAACCGACCCCGCCCCTACCTCTGCCCGTACCCACCTCTATGGGCAACACTGAGCGATTCAAGAATCGTTTGCTGAGTCATCCATGCAACGGACATCATGAGGGCTTCACAGGGCATGTCAGCGGCTATGCCTACTCGGCAGGTCTGCCAGCCTGAGGGCTGCCAGCTTTGGCAAGGATTGCTGTAGCCCAAATGATGGATTTACAGTCCTCTGCCTTTACGGCAGTCCTATTGAAGGCAAGGCAGTAAGAGCACATCCCGTCAACATCTGCGAAGTGGAAGCGAAGCTGGCTACGGGCCATGCCTATCAGGCTGGCAGAGTACAGCTCAACAGGCTTGACGCCTTCCATTACTCGACATCCCCTTGCACCATGCGCCGCAAGTAGATAGCTCTCTCACAGGGCCACTGAATCGACTCTTTCTTGTCTCTAGAGCACTTGGCGCAATGCTGCCCTGTCCAGCCGTCTGGGGAGTGTCCGCCTATGGCTTCCGCCCGCTGATACTCCCTGTGCTTCTCAAGGTCCCCCATAAGTCGACTACGCCCCTTCGATAGTTCCTAGAGTTCCTAGAGTTGCTGAGGAAGCCCCGCCCCACCTGACAGGGCTTCCCCTCTCCGACTGTCCAACCATCTGCGAGTCAACCGCCCAGCCAGTCAGCACACCAGGCGGGAAAGCCCCTCAGACTGAGCCTGAGCCGTAGCCAGTCAGAGGGCTGGGATTCTGTAGGGCCTTGCGCCTCAGGCGCTCAGCGTCCACGTAGGCGTCACATTCCCCGGCCTTCACGGTCACTCCGCCTCTGAGACAAGCTGAGCAACGCCAGTCACCCGAAGTAGCCGAGTGAGTCTGCATGACCTCAGCCGCTTCCTCAGCGGCACTCTTCGACTTGTAGATCATCGCTACCCCTCACAGACCCTTGCGTCCCTCAGCTGCTCATGCAACCGCCTCAGCTCCCGCTCAAGCTCCGCCTTCCGGTACTTGGAGTAGTGGCAGTCAGCGGACCACTCGGCCGTGATGTCGTCGGCATCCTCCGGAGCCGTGGTCGCTACCGTGGACACGACACAGCCTCGCAACTCCCGTATCTCCCGCTCTCTCGGAAACCAGAAAGCACCAATAACCACATTGACCTTGGTGTCCAGCCAGACACCAACTGAGAGCCGCCATTCGGGCGGCTCAAGCCCTGTCCCGCGCTCCCGTGGGTTCTGACCTGGAATCTTCATAGGGCTATCGTTGGGCTACAGGACTGTGACACGGGAGACGCCAGCCGTTGCCTGGTGTTGCCAGTCGAGATAGCAACAGGCGGAGGGGCGAAGTGGTGAACTTCGGGGAACTCATGCGCGCCGAGCTTGCGCGCCACGGCTACACCCTCCGCTCCGCCTGCCGTGAAATGCACCGGAATCCAGCCATGCCCAGCCGAGTCGTCAACGGGCATCAGCCGCCGTCAGAGACGCTGGCGAGAGACCTGGATAAGCTTTGCGGGACAACGAAGTTCAGCAAGGCGTACCAAGCTCTCCGGCAAGCCAACGAGGAAGCTAGGGCCACTCCGACCGGAAGGGGGGTCGACCCTGTGATCCGTCGTGAAATCCTCAGGCTGGCAGGGGCAAGCGGAGCCATGATGCTTTCAGTGCTGACAAGCACCGAACCCTCTCCGAGCTTCCCAGCTGGTGACTATGCTGCAATCAGCGCTCACCTCTGGCGAGTGTACGGACGCGTTGAATCCAAGTCAGAGGTCTTGCCTTCCGTAGCTGAACACCTTGGAAGCCTTCAGGAAGCCTTGTCAAGCGGAGGTAGTCAGCAATCCATCAACCTGTTGTGTTCTCTCCAGAGTGAAGCTCTACAGCTTGCCGGGGAAGTTTTCTACGATGCTGGACACTATGACGAGTCGATCAACGCCTACCTGCTATCCAGTTCAGCGGCAAAGGAAGCTAGAGATTTTGATCGCTGGGCTTGTGCCCTAACCCGATACGCCTTGGTGCTCAATACAGAGAAGCGCTGGCGTGACAGCCGAAACCTGCTTGAGGCAGCGGACAGGATAGCCCTTCAGGGCGACGGACAGCTTTCTACTCGGCAATGGGTGGCGAGTGTCCGCGCTGAAGTCGAAGCGGCACAGGGCAACGCGTCAGAGTGCGAACGAGCCCTAGACATTGCAAACACGGTCATAGATTTGACCGGGCCTGTTGGTAACGGTGGCTGGCTCCGCTTCGATGGCGGAAGACTTCCCGAACAACGAGCCTCCGCCTATCTCTCACTGGGTCTGTATGACCGGGCGGAAGTTGAGCTTTCGAGAGCACTCACAGCGTCTGTGACGCCTAGGCGCTCAGCAGCGATACTCACAGACCAGGCGCGGCTAGCAGTTCACCAGAAAGCCTATGAAGCGGCAGAAGGGCATATCAGCGAGGCACTGTCTTTGGCCGCGCGCACACACTCTGGGTACATTCTCGGCAAGCTCAGTCAGCTAGCCGACGATATCCGCCACGGCGACAACGACCCGCGCGCAATCCAACTTGCTGAATCACTCAGCGAGGCAACGAGAGGAATCTAAATGTCCACAGAAGGAAAGCTCTTTAGGCAGGCTTGGATTGACGGCGTAACCAAGCACTATCCCGGGGAGCCGAAGACAGGATACGTTGCCCCGTGGGACGAAATGAGCGAGTGGGAACAGCAGTCGGCCGAAGCCGTCTATAAGCAGGTTGCAAACTTCATCCAAGTTAGCAGCGGCGCAACCGCCAAGCTCTCCCGAGAGCAACGAGGAAGGTTTGTGGCTACCTGCTGGAATGCTCAAATCTTCCGGCACTTCGACAATCCCAAACCGAGCTATGTTGCGGACTGGCCGGAACTTCCGGAGTGGCAGCGAGAGACTGACTCTGACATCTTCGATGTAATCGAGACTGAAACGCACGGATAAACCCCTGAAGATAGATAGCAAGAGCCCCCTGTCGAAACAGGGGGCTCGTTTCTTGCCTACGCCTTGACAACCTCTCGATTGCGCTCATAGTGAGCGCGTACCGCAGCGAACATCACCCGGTCAACCTCTACACCATTGGCCCTGAATTCCAATGCTCCATCAACTTCCTTGGCCTTAGCGGCTTCATCCAAATCAGCCAACGGGTGAGCCCTGTAAACACTCGGCCGAACCCACTCGACAGCCTGAACCAAGCCCGGAGAAACCATCTTTCTCAGGTTGTCCCTGACAGTCTTGGACTGCAAGCCGGTAGCTTGCGACACTTCCTGAACAGTCATCCCGTTGACACGGGAGGACGACAACAGAGAGAAGATAAGTTCAGCGTTAGGGCCGAGCCCCGGCCTACCTGAGAACACGTCAACCGCAAGGGTGGTTACATGCTTCTCTAGGATATCTCCGGAGATACTTTCTGAGACATATGATCCTGTTCCCCCCCTAGGTCTATATGTTTCAGTAACTCCCTTCAGAGGGTCCCATTTGAAGTTGATACGGTACTGTTTTGCCTGGTCAACTGCCCTATCGTATCCAACATGAGTAAGCAGTCCTACCCTAACGAGCCTATGCAGGGAGCGGGAAGCGGAGGCCTTGGAGATGCCAGCGCGGAGCGCCAAGTCCCTAACGCTGATGTTCAGCGCTGAAGTTCCAACATCCATTGCCCAATACGTGATGAGGACCGCCACCTTACGATCTATGGCGTATCCCCTGCCGGGGAACCGGTAGCCCTGAATACGGTCCCTGACCTTAAACAGGTCTCGGACGAAAACCTCAGGAATGAATCCCGGTGGAACGTACTTGGAGTCGGCAAATTCCCAAGCCCTTCCTACAGAACCCAACCACTGTTTTGAACGCTCACTATCTTTCTTACCTCGCAGCTGGCGGGCAAGCTTAGAACCGGTAATCAAGGCAGTGTATTCAGCTTCGGACATCCCTGCGTCCATGCAACGGAACGCCAGCGTCATGGCGTTGCCGAACGGGTCATGTGCCCTGCCGTTGCCGTTAAGCAGGTCTTGCACCGAAGGGTGTAGTTCTCTAGTCAACCGTTCTCCATCTAATTCACATGTTCATCCCGTTCGGGATGCCTCAGCGAGGCTATCGAGCCCCACCGACAACACGATTCAAACACACGTACGGTTGCCAACTCAACACAGATTTCGGAGCCCTGCGGAGCGCGGGACAGTGGGAGCCGTCTGGGGCACTGCCGTTGCCCTCCAAGGCTTGCCATGCCCTCCGGGCCGCTGAGACGGCTCTACGGCCTTCCCGCAAGCTTGGAACCCGTTGGGAGCTAGGAGAACATGAGGATAGCTACCGGGAATAGATGTTCCCGCAGCCTTCCTCCGGGCGTGTCGTGCGCGGGCGGGGGAGAATCCTGCCGGATATCTTTATGGTTTTGATTATCAGTTTTGATAATGACTCAATCACTGCCGTTGGCAGTCTTGAACTGGGGGAATAGGTGTGTCAAAGTTAGTTGATTGACACCGCCGACTCCTACGCCTTGGGCGACAACGAGTCCCTGATCCGCGAGGCCCTGCAGCCCTACGCGGACGGCGTCGTCATCGCCACCAAGGGCGGCAACACGCGCCCCTCCCCGGAGGAGTGGGTCGCGGTCGGCAACCCCGGCTACATCCGCCAGCAGGTCGAACTCAGCCTGCGCCGCCTGGGCGTCGAGACGATCGACCTCTACCAGATCCACCGCCTCGACCTCGCCCTGCCGATCGCCGACCAGATCGAGACGCTCGCCGAGCTGCAGCGCCAGGGCAAGATCCGCCACATCGGCCTCTCCGAGGTCACCGTGGACCAGTTGAAGGAGGCGCAGGCGGTCGCGCCGATCGCGAGCGTCCAGAACCTGTACAACCTGATCAACCGCCAGAGTGAGGCCGTGCTCGACTACACCGCCGAGCAGGGCATCGCGTTCATCCCGTGGTTCCCGATCGCCGCCGGGGAGCACGCCGGGCCCGACGGGCCGGTCGGCAAGATCGCGGCCGAGATCGGGGCGACCCCGGCGCAGACGGCGCTGGCGTGGCTGCTGCGCCGTTCTTCGAACGTGGTGCCGATCCCGGGCACGAGCTCGGTCGCGCACCTGGAGGAGAACGTGGGCGCGCGGGACGTCGAGCTCACGGACGCCCAGTTCGAGGCGTTGAACGCGCTCGCCTCGGCTTAAGCACCAATGAAGGGCCCGTGCTGCGGCACGGGCCCTTTTGCGTCTCTTAGGGGTTGAGGGGTGCGATGCGGAAGCGCTCGAACTCGGCGGTGGGGCCGTCGGGGTTGGCGAAGACGATGGTGTTGCGGCCGCCGTCGAGGTCGAGGATGACCGGGTAGGTCCAGAAGTCGTTCCAGGTCCAGGTGCCGCGCATCGGGTAGGTGCCCGCGTCCTTGCCGTTGACGGTGATCGCGCAGTGGCGGGTGACGATGTCGATGTTGTACTCGTGGCCTTTGCCGCGCTCGTCGTTGGCGTAGCTGACGAGGAGCACGTGCGGGCCTTCGGCGGCGTCGACCTCGATGGCGGCGGTGGCGCCGCGCCCGTTCCAGCCGATGACGTGGCCGCGGTGGGCGAAGTCGTTGACGACGAGGCAGGAGCCGCCCGCGCGGGTCACCTCGGCGGCGTCCACTTCGACCGGTTCGGGCCCGCGGGCGGGGGTGACGAGGACGGGCCCGTCGATCGGTTCGGTGCGCAGGCGGTTGACCCCGGCGTGGAGGAACACGGGCCGGGCGAGGTCGACGAGGACGTCCTGGTTCTGCGGTCCGGCGAGGATCGCGGTGTCGGCGCCTTCGATGCGGTGGTAGCCCGCTTCGGCCGCATAGAGGTCGAAGACGAGGCCGCCGGGGTGGACGCGCGCGAACGCGGCGTCGTAGCAGGCGGGGCCGGTGCGGCGCTCGGCGAGTTCGAGCTTGTCGAGGGCGACTTCGCCGCGGGCGGTGCCGATCGCGCCGGATTTGGAGAGCTCGACGGTGTTGGCCCCGGCCCGCAGGGTCAGCGGCACGCGGGCGATGGAGCGGTGGCCCCAGTTCATGGTGCTCGGGTAGTCGAGGAAGCGCTCATTGCCGTTGACGGTGAGGACCTGCTGCGCCGGTTGGGGTTCGGTGGCTTCGGCTCCGCGCCCGTACATGTGGGAGTAGAAGACCGCGAGGTCGTATTCGCCCGCTTCGGGGACGTGGACCTGGAAGACGACGGCGGAGTCGGTGAGGCCCAGGCCGCACACGTCGTGCTCGCCGGAGGCGGCGAACGCGTTGCCGTCGTCGGCGTGGCCGTGCCGGGTGATCTCGCCGGAGGTGATGTCGGCGGCCTCGGCGTCCCACTGGCCCTTCCACGGGGGCGGGCCGGTCATCGCGGCCTCCCCGGCGGTGACGGTGATCCAGTACGCGGCCATGCGGTCGGGGCAGTAGATCGGGATCTCAAGGCGCGCAGGGTCGCTCACGACCTGCGCGATGGGCTGCGGGGGACCGGCGGCGCCCTCGTACCCGGTCCAGTCGATGCGGTGCACGGTGGCGGTGACCTTCTCGCCCCAGAACTCGGGGTCCAGGCCGTGGGCGACCACGGTGAAGTCCTCGACGGTGCCGCCCGCGAGGATCTGCGCGGTGCGCCGCCCGGCGTCGATGCTCGCGAGCCCCTGCAATGTGTCCACAGTGTTCGGATGGGGCGGGTCGACGCGCACGGTCTGGCCGGTCATCCCCGAGTACGCCTTGAGGAACCACCACGCCCCGTTGGGCAGGTTCGGCTGCGGGGCCGCACCCGAGTAGCCCCCGGCGGCGGTCCAGAACGCCATGTCGGCGTGGACCTTCGCCTCCTCGAACATCGCCGCCCACTGCACGAGCTGGCCGGGCACCGAGAGGTCGCGGTTGTTGCCGTACTCGTCGATGTTGACGCGCCGGGGCGCGATACCGAGCGAGCGCTCCAGGCCCCGGTAGGCCGCGTAGTGGCCGCGGAACTCCGCGAGCGAGCTGGGGGAGAGCTCGTGCCAGGTCATCCACTCCGGGAGCGTCCCGGTGTCCCTGGCGCGCCTGAGGAAGTGCGGCAGGAACTCGGGGTGGTAGTACGCCTCGTTGGGCCCGGCGATCGGCACGCCGGGCGCGAGGCCGCGCAGGAGCTGCACGGTGGTGATCCAGTCGGCGATGAACCGGTCGTACTTCCCGGGCGCGTTCTCCTTGAGCCCGTACCAGATCCAGTCCGGTTCGTTGAACGGCACGAACACGAGCCGCCCGGCGTTCGCCTCGGTGAGCATCGGCGGCACGAACTCGTACAGCTTCTCGTGGTACAGGTCGATGCCCACGTCCTCGTACGGCCACTTGGCGAACAGGTCCTGCAGGTACACGAACGCGAGCCCGCCGCCGCCCCGGCGCAGCGCCCGCACCACGGAGGACGCGTCGCCGCCGGGGTGCTGCGCGCCGCCGTCCGGTTTCACTGCGAGCGTGGTGATGTCGAGCGCGTCGAGCAGCTCGTCGCCGGGCACGCCGTCCTCCGAGACGCCGTACAGCGACCCGGCCGCGCCGTGCAGCACCGGGCCGGTCGGGGCGGCGAAGTCCGCGGTGAGGCGGGCCGCCCCCTGAGGGAGGGGGGTGAGGGCCATTGCCGGGCCTTTCGCGTCAGGACCGGGAGCGGGGCGGGCCCGAGGTCTCGCGGACGATGAGCTCGGGTTCGGGCCAGCTCGGCTTCGGGCGCGGGTTGGAGCCGTCCACGCGGTGGCGCAGCAGCTCGAACGCGCCGCGGCCGACGCTCTCGAAGTCCTGGTTGACCGTGGTCAGCGCCGGGGTCGTGTACGCCGAGAACGGGGTGTTGTCGAACCCGACGATCGAGAGGTCCCCGGGGACCGAGCGCCCGGCGAGGTACGCGGCGCGCATCGTGGCGAGCGCGAGGTTGTCGTTGCCGCAGAGGATCGCGGTGACCGAGGGGTCGGCGACGAGCGGCTGCACGGCCTTGAACGCCTCGGCGATGGTCCACCCCGACGGCACCGGGTCCGGCACTTCGCGCCCGGCGTCGCGCAGCACCCGCGACCAGCCGTCCGCGCGGTGGGCCTTGCCGCCGCCGAACGTGCCCGTCGAGGTCGGGATCGCCAGGTGGTGCACCGTCTCGTGGCCCAGGTCCAGGAGGTACCTGGTGGCCTCGGCCGCGGCCTTGCCGTCGTCCATGCCCACGAGCCACGGCGAGGCGGCGAGCTCTTCGGCCGTGTACGGCCCTATCGCGACCATGGCCTGCGGCTGGGTGTCGAGCAGGACCTGCTTGGCCCGCATGCCCGGCTCGTCGTGGGCCATGATGATCGTCGGCTCGCCCGCGCGCGGCAGGCGCGCGACGATGTCGGCGTCCGAGTGCGTGTCGGCGGGGTCGAGCACGGAGATCTGGACGCTCCAGTCGAGCGACCGGGCGGCCTTCTCGATACCTCTGAGGGCCGCTTCGGGCCCGTAGAGAGAGGTGTCGGCGGTGAGCACGGTGACCGACTCGACCGCGCCGCCTGCGAGGCTCCGGGCCAGCCGGTTGGGCCGGTAGCCCAGCTCGGCGATGGCGTCCAGTACCTTGTCCCGGGTGGCCGCGGCGACCCGCGGCGAGCCGTTGACGACGCGGGAGACGGTCTGGTGGGAGACCCCGGCCAGCCTCGCCACATCCCAGATACTCGCTGCCTTCTTCGGTTGCGCCATCGCTATTGGTCTCTCTTCTTGTCCGTCGCAGGCCGTCCCAGGGGACCGGGCCGTCCCGGTACCAGTGTGGCCGCAGTCCCATACGACGATACGCCGAGTGATGTTAACGATCACTTCGGTTATGCGTCAAGAACAGTACAACACAGTTCCGTAACGGAGTGGTCATGTCGAGGTCACGGTTTCGAAGGCCCCCACAAACACCCCAAACGGCACAACCGGCCCTCCAGTTCCTCCGGTAGCGCCCCTCGGCGCCCTTGTGAGGTCGAGTTCACACACTCGAAATCTTTGGCGACAACTTCTTAACACGCAGGCCCGGGTCGCGTAACACGTCTTGGTGAAGCTGGCTTCACTCCGGTAGGTAGGAGCATCACGCGCCGGCCGACTCGCTTCGGTCGGCGCGTGACAACGCCTATCCCGAGCACCGTCGCTCCCCTCACGCCGGAACAGCCTTAAAGCCCGCAGTACTCCACGTACCTCCTGAGAGGAGGCGGCCATGCCCGAGCTCGACACCGGCAGCAATGCCTGGATCTTGACCTCCGCCGCCCTTGTTCTGCTCATGACCCCCGGTCTGGCCCTGTTCTACGGCGGTCTCACCCGGGCCTCGAGCGTCCTCAACATGATGATGAAGTGCCTCGTCGCCATCGGCGTCGTCTCCATCGCCTGGGTCCTCGTCGGCGAGTCGATCGCGATCGGCAACACCGACCCCGAAACCGGCAGCGCGGCCACGAACGCCTTCTTCGGCGACGTCAGCAGCTCCTTCGGCCTTGACTACCTGACCGACCTCGCCGGTGTCACCGGCGGCGTCTCGAACGGCGCCCTCTCGGCCTTCGGCATGATGTTCGCGATCATCACCGTCGCCCTCATCGCCGGTGCCGTCGCCGACCGCATGAAGTTCTTCTCCTGGGTCATCTTCGCCACCGTCTGGGTGGTCGTGGTCTACGCTCCCGTGGCCTTCTGGGTCTGGGGCGGCGGCTGGATCGAGGACTGGGGCGTGCTCGACTTCGCCGGCGGTTCCGCGGTCCACGCCAACGCCGGTGCCGCGGGCCTCGCCCTCGCGCTGGTCGTCGGCCGCCGCATCGGCTGGAAGGACGGCAACTTCGCGCCGCACAACCTGCCGCTGGTCGTCATCGGTACCGGGCTCCTGTGGTTCGGCTGGTTCGGCTTCAACGCCGGTTCGGCTTACGCCTCCAACGGCACCGCCGGTCTCGCCCTGCTGAACACGCAGGTCGCCACCGCCGCCGCGATCCTCGCCTGGCTCATCGTCGACCGCATCCGCGGCATCAAGCCCTCCGTGCTCGGCGCCTGCTCCGGCGTCATCGCGGGCCTCGTGGCCATCACCCCGGCCGCCGGCTACGTCGCCCCGGTCGGCGCCATCGCCATCGGCCTCGTCGCCGGTATCATCTGCCCCTTCGCCATCGGCCTCAAGCACAAGCTCGGCTACGACGACGCGCTCGACGTGGTCGGCCTGCACATGGTCGCCGGTATCTGGGGCTCGATCTCCGTGGGCCTGTTCGCGGTCTCCGAGGTCACCGTGATCGCCGGGGTCTACGACACGGGCGTCGACGGCCTCTTCTACGGCGGCGACGCCGCGTTCTTCGGCAAGCAGGCCGTCGCGGTCCTGTCCGTGGTCGCCTACTCCTTCGTGGCCTCGCTCATCATCGCCCTGATCCTCAAGTTCACCGTCGGTGTCCGGATCAGCGAGGAAGAGGAGCTGGCCGGTATCGACGCCGCGCAGCACGGCGAGGCCGGCTACGACCTGCCCCTCAACGGCAACACCGGCTCCGGTCTGCCCGAGACCAACGCCGAGGCCGCCGAGAAGGTCAACGCCTAACAACTTCAAACCACCGCTAGAAACGGCCGCCCCGCCCCCGGGGCGGCCGTTTCGCGTGTCACGCCCGGTCCGGCATCACCGGGCGGCGGCCGCGCCGCCATCCCCGTTAAGCTCGTAGGAGTCCGCCGCTCAGTTCGGCGTCAGAAATCCGCACTGCACCATCGAGAGGTTCGCCCGTGTTCGACGCTCTGTCAGATCGACTGTCCGGGATCTTCGAGTCGATCCGCGGCAAAGGCCGCCTGACCGATGCCGACATCGACGCCACCGCCCGCGAGATCCGCCTCGCCCTGCTCGAAGCCGACGTCGCCCTCCCGGTGGTCAAGACCTTCATCACCCAGATCAAGGAACGCTGCAAGGGCGCCGAGGTCTCCAAGGCCCTCAACCCGGCCCAGCAGATCATCAAGGTCGTCAACGAGGAGCTCATCGCGATCCTCGGCGGCGAGACGCGGCGCCTGAACTACGCCAAGCAGGCCCCCACCGTGATCATGCTCGCGGGCCTCCAGGGCGCCGGCAAGACCACGCTCGCCGGGAAGCTCGCCAAGTGGCTCAAGGGCGACGACCACTCGCCGCTCCTCGTCGCCGCCGACCTCCAGCGCCCCAACGCCGTCGGGCAGCTCCAGGTCCTCGCCGAGCGCGCCGGTGTGGCCGTCTACGCCCCCGAGCCCGGCTCCGGCGTCGGCGACCCCGTCAAGGTCGCCACCGACTCGATCGAGGAGGCCCGCCGCAGGGGCCACGACGTCGTCATCGTCGACACCGCCGGACGCCTCGGCATCGACGAGGAGATGATGGCCCAGGCCCGCGACATCCGCGCCGCCGTCAACCCCGACGAAGTCCTCTTCGTCATCGACGCCATGATCGGCCAGGACGCGGTCAACACCGCCGAGGCCTTCCGCGACGGCGTCGGCATCACCGGTGTGGTCCTCTCCAAGCTCGACGGCGACGCCCGCGGCGGCGCCGCGCTCTCCGTGCGGCACGTGACCGGGCAGCCGATCATGTTCGCCTCCACCGGCGAGAAGCTCGAAGACTTCGACGTCTTCCACCCCGACCGGATGGCCTCGCGCATCCTCGGCATGGGCGACATGCTGACCCTCATCGAGCAGGCCGAGGCCGTGTTCGAGGAGGACAAGAAAGAGGAGATGACGCAGAAGCTCCTCAAGGGCGAGGACTTCACCCTCGAGGACTTCCTGGAGCAGATGCAGGCCATCCGCAAGATGGGCCCGATCGGCAACGTGCTCAAGATGATGCCGGGCATGGGCCAGATGCGCCAGCAGATCGACTCCATCGACGACAAGCAGATCGACCGCACCTCCGCGATCATCCGCTCCATGACCCCCGCCGAGCGCCGCGACTCCTCGCTCATCAACGGCTCGCGCCGCCTGCGCATCGCCAACGGCTCCGGCGTCACCGTCTCCGAGGTCAACCAGCTCCTGTCGCGGTTCAAGGACGCGCAGAAGATGATGCGCGGCATGACCGGCGCGATGGGCCTGGGCGGCGGCACCAAGGCCACCAAGTCGCCCTACAACAAGCGCAAGGGCAAGAAGGCGAAGAAGAAGCCGGTGTCCCGCGGCGGCCGCCCGACCCAGAACGCGGTCCCGCAGCTCCCCGCCGGGATGCAGATGCCCGCCGGGATGCCCGACTTCTCGCAGCTCGACCCGAACAACCTGCCCGACATCGACTTCGAGCAGTTCCTCAAGGACCAGAAGAAGCAGTAACCGCCACGATCGGCGTGTGCTCCGTCACGGCCGGGCTCCGGCAAGCGCCGTCTTGTCGGGGCCGGGCGCGATAGTGGCGGGAACTTCCCACCCAGGGCGGGCAGGTGGGCGGGCCGCGGGCGATACTGCGAGGCGATGAACGCACTCGCACCGCTTGAGCACCCGCACCCGCACCCGTCGCCCCACCCTCCGACGACGCTTGCGTCGTCTTCCCCCGAACCGGAAGGCGCTGCGCGCCAGCCCCTCCATTTCAGGGTCGTCTGGCTCCCGGACGACACGGTCCGCGACGTGTACGTCGACGGCGACCGGATCACCTTCGATCCCGTGCCCGGCGCCCGCACGGTCGCCACTTCCGGGTTCGCCCTGCCCGGGCTCGTGGACGCCCACTGCCACATCGGCATCCGCCGCGGCCCCATCGCGATCGAGAGCCTCGACGAGGCCCGCGAGCTCGCCTATACCGACCGCGACGCCGGGGTCCTCGCCATCCGCGACGCCGGATCGCCCTACCCGTACCCCGAACTCGTCGGCGAGGACGGCCTCCCGCGCCTCATCCGCGCCGGGCACCACATCGCCGCCTCACGCCGCTACCTGCGCGGCATCGGCCTCGAATGCGAGCCCCACGAAGCGGTCGCCGCCCTCGCCCGCCAGGCGAAGCTCGGTGACGGCTGGGTCAAGCTCGTCGGCGACTGGATCGACCGCGACCGGGGCGACCTCGCCCCGTCGTTCGAGCCCGAGATCCTCACCGCCGCCATCCATGCCGCCCAGGCGGAAGGCGCGAAGGTCGCGGTGCACACCTTCTCCGAGGAGGCCGTCGCCTGCGTCGTCGAGGCGGGCGCGGACTCGATCGAGCACGGCACGGGCCTCGCCCCCGACCTCCTCGACCGCATGGCCGCGCGCGGCATCGCCCTGGTGCCCACCATGATCAACATCGAGACGTTCGACGACATCGCCGCCGGGGCCGACGTCAAGTTCCCCCGCTACGCCGACCACATGCGCCGGCTCAAGCAGGGCTTCCCCGAGGTCGTCCGCGCCGCTTGGGAAGCGGGCGTGCAGGTCTACCTCGGCACCGACGCGGGCGGCGGCATCGACCACGGCCTCGCCGCCGAGGAGATGCACCTCCTGCACGAGCGGGCCGGCATCCCCGCCGCCGACGTCCTCGCCGTCTCGTCCTGGCGCGCCCGCGAATGGCTCGGCATCCCAGGCGATCTGGGCGACCTCGTGGTCTACGAACGGGACCCGCGCGCCGACCTCGCGGCCGTCCGCGACCCCGCGCTCATCGTCCTGCGCGGCCGGCTCCTCAAGGCCCCCAAGTAAAACGCCTGACCTGCGCCTTATGCGGCTTTCCTGAACCGGCCTCGTCCCCGCGCGTGGCGGAGGTCGGCTATCGTGAACCTCCCGCGTCGATTCCGCCCGAGCAGAGAGCTATAGCGATGACTTATCCTCCGCCTCCTGGGGACCAGTCCGGTCAGGGCGGCTTCCAGTACGACCCGTACGGCAGCCAGCCCGGTTCCCAGCCCCAGAACCCCTCGCAGCCGCAGCAGCCCGGTTACCAGCCCCAGCAGCCCGGCTACCCGCCGCAGCAGCCGGGGTACGGCCCCGGCCCGGCCCCGCAGCTCCCGCCGCAGGCGCCCGGCTACCCGCCGGCCTACGGCGCGCCCGGCTACGGCCCGCAGCTGCCCAAGGGCCAGGCGATCGGCTCGATGGTCACCGGCATCATCTCCGTCGCGGGCCTGTGCATCCCGTACATCAACTTCGCCAGCCTGGTCCTCGGCATCATCGCCGCGATCCTCGGCGGCGTCGCCCTGAAGAAGATCAACGCGGGCCAGGCCGCGGGCAAGGGCCAGGCGATCACCGGGCTCGTGCTCGGCATCATCGTCTGCGCGCTCGCCGTCATCGGCATCATCATGTTCACCAGCGGCATGGCCATGCTCGGCGGACTGGGCACCGCCTCGACGGTGTAACGACCTCTGCAAAGCGAAAAAAGCGGCGCGGGCTCCGGCCCGCGCCGCTTTCGCGTTCTTGTGGGTCCCGATCAGGTGACGTCGTCGAAGGAGGCGGCGCGGTCGCGGCGCTCGGCGGCGGCCGGTTCGGCCGCGGCCTCGCCGGAGCCGTCGGCGCCGTTCGCCTTCCGGGTGATGCTGCCGCGGTTGACGCTGCGGCGGGTGCTCTCGACCTCGCGCGTGGTCTCCGTCAGGCTCTCCTTCATCGGCTTCGTGCCGTCCTGGAGGTCGCGCATCGTGGATTTCAGCGGGCTCGTCAGCATCTCCTGGTCCTCTTCGGTCAGGATGTGCTTGCGGACGAAGGTCTTGGGGTTGAGGTCCTCGGGCCGGATGTCGGTGCCGATCTCGCGGCTGAGGTCCGCGGCGGCGTTGGACGCCATGGTGCGGGCCTTCGAGATGAACCGGCGCAGGTTGGCGAGCGCCTTGGGCAGCTTGTCGGGCCCCCACAGGAAGATCGCGATGAGGATGATGACCAGGAACTCGGTTCCGCCCAAGCCTCCGAACACGCTGATCCTCCTAATGCCTGCCTGTGCCAGCTGTTACCTGAAAAACCTCCGCCTAGCGTACTCCCAACTCAGTCGGTTGCCGCTTCCAGCGTGACCTGGGCGCTGTGCTCCTGTCCGTCGCGCTCGTAGACGACCGTGACGACGGTGCCCGGGGCGAGCTTGCGGATGAGCGCGATCAGCTCGGTGTTCTCGGCGACCATATTGCCGTTGAAGCTGGTCAGGACGTCGCCGTCCTGGAGTCCGGCGTCGTCGGCGGGGGACCCGGCGACGACCTCGGCGAGGGTCACGCCGATCCCCAATTCGGATTCTCCGAGCTCGGCGCCGAGCACGGTGTGGCTGGCCGATCCGGTCGCGATGATCTCGTCCGCGATCCGCTTGGCCTGGTTGATCGGGATGGCGAAGCCGATGCCGATGTTCCCGGCCTCGCCTTCGGCGGCGGTGGAGGCGATGGCGGTGTTGATGCCGATGACCTGCCCGGCGATGTCGGTGAGCGGCCCGCCGGAGTTGCCGGGGTTGATGGCGGCGTCGGTCTGGATCGCGGCCATGACCGACTCGACCTCGCCGTTGTTGTTCTCGGTGAGCACGGGCCGGTCGATCGCGGAGACGATGCCCTCGGTGACGGTGGAGGAGAGCCCGAGGGGCGCGCCGACGGCGAGCACGGGGTCGCCGACGGCGACCTGGTCGGAGTCGGCGAGGACCATCGCGGGGTGCTCGTCGCCTTCGATGCGGAGCACGGCCACGTCGGAGTCGGGGTCGGAGCCGATGACCTCGGCGGTGGTCACGTTGCCGTCGCTGAAGAGCACCTGGAGGCTGTCGGCGGGCTCGGTGCCGCCGCCGACGACCACGTGGTGGTTGGTCAGGACGTAGCCGTCGTCGGAGACGATGAAGCCGGAGCCGTTGCCGCCGTCGGCGGTGAGGACCGTGACGACGGACGGCATGATCTGCTCGACGACGCCCGCGACGGAGGTGACGTCGCGCTCGGTCTCCGGTTCGGCGCCGATGAAGCCGTTGTCGCCCGAGCCGGAGCGGGTGGCCCAGATGCCGACGGCCGCGCCGAGGGTCCCGGCGATGAGCGCGGTGACCGCGGAGACGGCGACGACGATGCCGAGGCCGGGCCTGGTGCGCGGCCCGCGGGCCGGGAGCGGCTCGGGCGGGGGCGCGTGGGGGACCGGCCGGGTCTCGATGACGGCGCGGCTGGCGGGGTCGCGCCACGGGTCGGACGCGGCGGCGGGGTGCCACCAGGCCGACTGGTCGGCCTGCGGGGCCGCGTACGGCGGCTGGGGAGGCCCGGCCATCGCGGGCGCCCCGGGAGGAGCGGCGGGGTCCTGCGGCGGCAGGTACACCGGAGGCGCGGCAGCGGGCGGCGGGGCCGCATAGTGCGGCGCGGCGGGCGGCTGCACGGCCGGCTCGTACGGTCCGGCCGGGTGCGCCGCAGGGCCGGGCGTCCCGGGCTGCGGCGCGGCGTACGGGGGCGCGTCCTGCGGTGCCGCCTCGTCCGGTCCGGGCGCGTGCACGACCGGTTCGGGGTGTTGCGGATTGCCCGGATCTGCCTGGGGCGGCTGGGTGCCGGAAGTCATGACTGAAAGTCTATGCCGGAAATGCCGCTCGTTCACCTGCCCCGCGATTCCGTGCGGTGCCGGACGGTCCGGGGCCGGGGAACGAAAGAGAGTCCGCCCCGGGCGGTGCCCGGGGCGGACTCATCAGGTCGATTCGGCGGTGGGGTGACCGCCGTGGGGGTGGTGGAAGAGGCGGGTCTTACTCCAAGGCGCCTTCGAGTTCCTTCTTCAAGGTCGCTGCTTCTTCCGGGCTCATCTCCACGACCAGCCGACCGCCACCTTCGAGTGGAACACGCATGATGATGCCGCGACCCTCCTGCGCCACCTCGAGTGGTCCGTCACCCGTCCGCGGTTTCATGGCCGCCATTTTGGTCTCCCCTCGATCCAAGGTCGCAGGTTGCGACTCGACATTGCTAGATCAAGTTTCCCTGATGAACAGGGCAGGGGCCAACTCGCCCCTCCGTCTATGTGACAAGGTTGCGTAGAAATCACCCAGAAAGCGGCGTTTGTGACATGAGTGATTATTCTTAACGGACTATGAGGCCCGTCACTTACTCCTCCGGGTCCTGCTCGTGCTCGACGCCCAAAAGGAACGAAGTACCCTCAAGTTCCCTTCCGTACGGCGAAACGAACGTCGGCAGCTCCTGCGGCCCGAGCGAGCGGATGTACGACCAGAACTGGCGCACCGCCTCGGCCTTGTCCACCGCCTCGATCGGCATGGAGAGGGTCACGAGCCAGTCGCTGCGGCGCTCCGGGGTCGGCAGGGTCCGGACCAGGTCCTCCCACGCCTCCGGGTTCAGCTCGGTCCAGCCTTCTGCGACGTCGGTCTCGGCGTAGCTTGCGGAGCCGTAAATTTGCTCAGTCTCGACGGTCTTGGCGGGCTCCTCGAGGCGGCGCCGGTACTTGACGGCCGCGCCGTCGACCTCGCCGAGCGCGAATACCCCGTCAGGCCCGGCCAAGGCGACCTCGTCGCCGTCCGCGGCGCCCCCGGGGCGCGCGGCGGGCGCGAACGCTTCGACCTCGTAGGCCTGTTGCTCCGTGTACTCGTCCTCGTTCAACGCCAGCAGCCAATAACGCATGGGCATATCCCATCACGCCTCGTCGCGCGGCGCCGTCTCACCGGCGTCCTCGCGCCCTGCCTCACTCTCAGGGGCGCTGGCGTCCTCGTCGGACCCGGCGTCGAACTCCGCAGTGTCGGTGTCGCCGAGCCGCGCCCGCATCTCGGCCAGCAGCTCGTCCCGGCGGCCGATCTCCCACGCGAGCCGGTTCAGGGCCGCGTCGACCTGGTCCGTGCGGTAGCCGCGCAGACCCGTGTCGAACTTGACCGAAGCCACGGCCGTCTCATCGACCGCTTCGCCCTCACCGAGGCCCAGCGGCGCGCCCGCCGGGGCGACGTCGAGGAGCGTGTCGCGGCCGGTGGCCCACACGACGATCGAGAAGGCGATCCACACGCCGATGACGGCGACGATGAGCGGCAGCACGAAACCCACAGGAGTCTCCTCCGACTAGAACCACGCGAAAAGCAGGACCACAGCAATTGTGCCGACCGCGAGGGTCACTCCCAGACGCGGGTTGTGGGGGACGACCGCCTTGATCGGCTTCCCGGCCCGGTCCAGCATCGGCAGGCGCGGCCGGTTGGCCATGCCCACCAGCACATACCCCACGATCGTGGCCATCACCGGCAGCAGGAACGTGACCCACCACTTCGACTCGCTCTCGCCGCCCGTCACCGCGAAGTACACGAACTGCACGACGAGGCACGCCACCATGCACGAGCCGTAGACCAGCAGCTCCCGCAGCACGTGGTGCGCCTTCGGCAGCAGCGTCGGCCGCTGCGCGGCGCGCACCGTCGCCGTCCGGGCGAGCTCGGCCTCCCGCAGCGCGGTCTTCGCCCGCTCCAGCACCGCATCGGCGTTGTCTTGCCGCGCTGGCAACTCGCCCGCACTGTCGTCGACTTGCGACGGCGTCAAGTCGGGCGCAGTGTGCCGCAACCGCGCGCACAGCTCCGCGACCGCCATCATCTGGTCGTCCAGTTCGGACCGCACCTCGCGCAGCGCCTCACGGCGGCGCTCCAGCTGCCGGGTCGCCTGCGCGGTGCTCGCGTTCGTGTCGGCGTCGAGCCGCGTCAGCTCGTGCACCAGGTCCTCATATGCGCTGAGGCTCATCGCGACTCCACCTTCCCCGGGGCGTCCTGGACCGGCAGCCCGTCGAGGCGGCCGGGCCGCACGAACGGCACCGCGAGCGTCTCGGTGCCAGCGTGCCGGTCGATCACCAGGCACCGGTTGGTGCGGGCCTCCCAGGCCCGCTCGTAGCCGCCGGTGATCGCGGCGAGGTCGTTCCCGGCGATGTTGAGCGCCACGACCCCCGCGCAGTGCTCGCGCCCTGACGAACCGCCGATGTCGTCGAGGAACCGCCGCGCGCCCCGCCACCAGCCGAGCAGGTGCACCCCGTCGGCCGGGCCGTGCAGCAGCAGGTCCCGCATCGCCGCGCCCTTCCCGTCGGCGCCGTCCGCGCCGAACCACACCAGGTACGTCGGCTTCTCCCGCTTCCCGCCGAGGATCGACCCCGGAGCGAGCTGACGGCACTCGTGCCCGCCCGCCTCCAGTTCGCGCAGCACCTGCCGCGCCGTGTCCTCCACGCCGACGGCGGTAGCCGCCACCTCGAACGCGACGCTTCCCGGTTCATGCTGGCGCCCAAGCGATACCGCCGCCGCAGCGAGCACGTCCGCCGCGACCGCCGAGGTACCGAGCACGGCCAGGTGCCGCCCCGGGCTCCGGTCGAACTGGTACCCCACCGTCGACATGTGCACGTCCACCGCCCGGCCCAGGAGTGCCACGGGCGCATGGGTCGGCGCGAGGTCCGCGAACCGCGGATCGTCCTCCAGGTGCTGCTCGTCGAAACCGCGGAACACCACCGGCTCCACATCGGAGTCCCGCCGCTCCCACAGCTGCCGCCGCAGACCCGTGAGCAGGTCCTCCGCGCTCGACGCATCGGGGAACCGGCAGGTCCGGTTGCGGCCCTTGATACCCCCGGCGTCATTGATCACGGCCTGGCCGACGCTGATCCCGTCCGCCGCGTCATTGCCCTCATCGAGCAGGTGCTTCGCGCCCGGCAAAGCCACACGCAGCGGGAACTGCCCGAAGATCGAGTCCTTCTTCGAGTACAGGGCCTCGATGCCCGAGATCGTCTGGCTCGCCAGCACCAGGTGCACCCCGTACGAGCGGCCCTTGCGCGCCAGCTCCTCCAGGTGCGCGACCGCCTCGCCCGCAAGCCGGTCGTTCCCCGCGAACAGCACGTGGAACTCGTCGACCACCGCCACGATCCGCGGCAGCGGCGTCTCCGGCCGCAGCTCGCGCAGCCGCGCCAGCCGGGTCGCCCCGGCCCGCTTCATCAGCCCCGCGCGCCGCGACAGCTCCGCCCGCAGCGCCCCGAGCACCGCCACCCCGTACTCGCGGTCCGACTCCACCCCAACGGCTTTCACATGCGGAATCCACGACGGGTCCAGCGGCGAGGGCGTGAACTCGGTGAACGAGACGCCCTCCTTGAAGTCCAGCAGGTACAGCTCCAGCTCGGCAGGGGAGTACCGCGTCGCGAGCCCGTACAGCACATCCAGCAGGAACACGGTCTTGCCGCCGCCCGTGCGCCCGCCGATGAGCCAGTGCGGCGTCGCATCGTCGAACGCGACCTCCACGTCGCCGCCCTGGGTGCTCCCGGCCGAGTCGCGCCCGATCACCGTGGAAAGACCGTCCCGGCTCGAAGCCGACCACAGCACCTCCGGCACCAGATCGCCGACGCCCAGCTCCCCGGCCTCCTTGCGCTGCTGCGCCCTCGAGCCGTAGACCGCGCGCGCCAGGCCCGGCGACGGCGCCGCATCGAGCCGCACCGGCAGCGGCAGGCTCCCCAGCCGCACGTCACTCTCGTTGCAGTACAAGTACGTCGCGTGCTCGATCGCGGGCAGCGACTCCCGGTGCGGCAGCTGCTTCCACCCGCACAGCACCAGATGGCACCGCGCCGACGGCCCCGCGTGCGCCAGCGCCGCCAGCCGCTCCCGCACCGAGTTGCCGACCTCGGGCGGCAGCCCGGCGATCACGATGAGGTGGAACGGGCGGTCGCTGATCGACTGCCCCCGCGCCGCGATGTCCCGCAGCTCCGTGAGCCGCTTCTCCGCGTCCGTGAGGACCCGGCCGAGCGCGAGGTGGTCCGTGGCCACCGGACCGGCGATCCCGGCGTCCACGAGCGCCGTGGCGGGCGCGAACACCTGACCGAGGGTCACGCCGTCGACCAGGCTCAGTTCGAGGTTCGGGTGCGCGGCGGTGATCCGCAGCAGCAGCGACTGGAGCATCCCGGCCACGCGCGGGTCGGCGGCGTCGCCGTCGCACACCAAGTGGCCCTTGCCGAGCAGGCCCGCGAGCGCCGGGAACGCAGGGGCGTCGTCGATCTCGGCCGTCCCGATCCGGACCGCTTCGGTCGCAGGCACATCCGTCCACACTGGCGTATTCGGCGCGATCGCGGCCAGGTCGTCCCCGAGCCAGCCCGTAGCCGTCTTGGTGGCGACGGCCCGCAGCTTCTCGGCCAGTTCAGAACGCCGCTGCTCGACTCCCGTTGCGGCCAAACGCGAAGCGTCGCCCCGCAGCAGCTCCTCGGCCTGGTCGGCGGCGCCCGCGGCCTCGCGCACACGCGCCGCCGCACGCTCCAATTCGGTCCGCCAAGTCAAAGCGCCTCCTGGCACATTTACGGCTCGCAAGCTTCGCCGAGGCTGGTCTACGCAACGCAATCACCATACCGGGGAGGCCTGTTCTAGTGGGTGAACAGCCCCAGCGCCAGGTCCGCGAGCAGCCCAGGGTCCTCGGCGCCGCACAGCTCCCGCGCCGAGTGCATCGACAGGATCGGCAGGCCCACATCCACAGTGAGGATGCCCAGCTGCGTGCCCGAGATCGGGCCGATCGTCGTCCCGCCCGGGATGTCGTTGCGGTTCACGTACGTCTGCCACGGGATGCCCGCAGCGTCGGCGGAGCGGCGGAACAGCGCCTGCTCCTCGGCGCCGCTCGCGTACCGCTGGTTCGCGCTCACCTTGATCATCGGGCCCCCGCCCGGGACCGGCCGGTGGCCGGGCTCGTGCTTCTCGGGGAAGTTCGGGTGGACCGCGTTGCCGGTGTCGGAGGACATCATGGCGCTGGCGGCGATCGTGCGCGCGTACCGCTCGTCGTCGTCGCCGAACAGGCGGCGCAGCACGGTCTCCAGGAACGGGCTCTGGGCGCCCGAGTAGGTCATGGAGCCGATCTCCTCGTAGTTGAACGAGGCGAGCACGGGCACGTTCGTACCGGTGTCCTCGGCGGCGATGAGCGCTGCGATACCGGCGTGGGTGCTGGTGAGGTTGTCGAGCCGCCAGGCCGCGAACAGCTCCTCGTCCTTGCCGAGGTAGGCGGGCTCGTCGAGGGCGACGGTGAAGAGGTCGTGGCCGAACACGTCCCCGGCGTCGACGCCGGCCTCCTTCGCGATGAACTCCAGGAACTCGCCGTCGCGCGGTTCGCCGAGGCCCCAGATCGGGGTGAGCTGCGACTGGGCGTTGAGCTTCTGGCCCTCGTTGACGCCCCGGTCGAGGTGGATGGCGAGGCGCGGCACGCGCAGCAGCGGCCGGTCGACGTGCACGAGCACCTCGGAGCCGTCGCGCATGACGAGCCGCCCCGCGACGGAGAGGTCGCGGTCGAGCCAGGTCTGGTGCGGGACGCCGCCGTAGACCTCGACGGCGATCTGCTTCCATCCGGAGGAGCCGGTGTCGGGGCGCGGCTTGACCTTGAACGTGGGGGTGTCGGTGTGGGCGCCGAAGATCCGGAACCGCTCGGCCGCTTCGCCCGGGGTGCGCCAGGCGATGATCGAGCCGTCGCGGACGACGTAGTACCCGGCCGCGTCGCCGTTGGAGCCGAGCGGCCACTCCTCGGTCTCGGCGAGCCGCCGGAATCCGGCGGCTTCAAGCCGCTGACCTGCCTCGGCGCACGCGTGGTACGGGGTCGGGCCGGCCTTGATGTACGCGGCGAGGTCGTCGGTGTGCGACCGGTCGAAGCGAGGCATCGGTGTGCTCCTTAGGCGACTTGCACTGGCGGGTGGCTTCAGCGGCTGTCAGCATAGACGGATGCGAGCGTTGAAACTGGGCCGACGGGTGTTCGATGAGGGCGATTACGCGGTGATGGCGATCGTCAACCGCACGCCCGACTCCTTCTACGACTCGGGGGCCACGTTCGCTTTCGAGGCGGCGGTGGCCGCCGTCGACAACGCGGTGGCGCACGGCGCGGACATCGTCGACATCGGCGGCGTGAAGGCCGGTGACGGCCCGGAGGTCTCCGTTGCTGAGGAGATCGACCGCGTCGTCCCCTTCATCGCGGCGGTCCACGACAAGCACCCGAACCTGGTCATCTCGGTGGACACGTGGCGCGGCGAGGTCGCCCGCGAGGCGGTCGCGGCAGGTGCCGAGCTCATCAACGACACGTGGGCGGGCTGGGACCCCACGGTGATCGAGGTCGCGGCCGACACGGGCGCGGGTTTCGTCGTCTCCCACACCGGCGGCCTGGAGCCGCGCACCGTGGCTGCGAAAGCGGTCTACGGCGACGTGGTCGCTGAAGTTCGCGCCGAGCTGGTGGAGCGCGCCGAGGCGGCCGTCGCGGCGGGTGTGCGCGCCGACGGGGTCCTCATCGACCCGACGCACGACTTCGGCAAGACCACCTACCACTCCCTCGACCTCACGCGCCGCCTCAACGAGCTCGCCGAGACCGGCTGGCCGGTCCTGGTCGCCTTGTCCCGCAAGGACTTCGTAGGCGAGACCCTGGACCTCCCGGTGGACCGGCGCCTGAACGGCACCCTGGCCGCGACCGCGATCTCGGCCTGGAACGGCGCCCGGGTCTTCCGCGCGCACGACGTGGCCGCGACCCGCGAGGTGCTCGACATGGTCGCCGCGATCAAGGGCGACAAGCCCCCGAAGGCCCCGCACCGCAGCCTCTGAGACGCGAACGGCCGCCGTGAAGGATCACGGCGGCCGTTCTGGAACGTTCGTTACCGAGCCTGCTTCATGTGCGCCACGGCCTCGTCGAGGTCGTCGGTGACGAGCAGCAGGTCCACGTCGTCGGGGTTGATCTTGCCGTCGGCGACCATCGCGCTACGCAGCCAGGCGACCAGGCCGCCCCAGTACTCGGTGCCGATCAAGGCGATCGGGAACTTGCCCACCTTCTCGGTCTGCACGAGCGTCAGGGACTCGAACAGCTCGTCCATGGTCCCGTAGCCGCCTGGGAGGGCGCAGAACCCGGACGAGTACTTCAAAAACATGACCTTGCGGACGAAGAAGTAGTGGAAGTCCAGCTGGATGTCCACGTAGGGGTTGATGCCCTGCTCGAACGGCAGCTCGATGCCGAGCCCGACCGATTTGACGCCCGCGTCGGCCGCGCCCCGGTTGGCCGCCTCCATCGCGCCCGGGCCGCCGCCGGTGATGACCGAGAACCCGGCCTCGCCCAGCTTGTGGCCCAGCTCGATCCCGAGCTTGTACTCCTCGGAGTCGACCGGGGTGCGCGCGGAGCCGTACACGCCGATCGCCTCGCCCAGCTCGGCCGCTTCGAGCGTGTCGAAGCCCGCGACGAACTCGGCCTGGATCTTCATGACCCGCCAGGAGGCCTTCTGCTTCCACTCCTCGCGGTGGGCGACGTCGAGCAGGTGCTCGTCGGCGGTGATGCGGCGCTTGATCGTCATGATGATTCCTCCACATAGGCCCGCAGTGCGTCCGCGCAGGCGCGGATGCGCGGGATCTCGACGCGCTCGTCCTGCTTGTGGGCGAGGTTCGGGTCGCCCGGCCCGAAGTTCACGGCCGGGATGCCCAGTGTCGCGAAGCGCGCCACGTCCGTCCAGCCGAGTTTCGCACGGAACTCGCCCCCGGCGGCGGCCACGAACTCGGCGGCCTCGGGCCTGTCGAGCCCGGGCCTGCACGACGGCGCGGTGTCGGAGACGTGCACGTCGAACCCGTCGAAGACCTCGCGCACATGCGCTTCGGCGGCGGCCTCGTCGCGGTCGGGCGCGAACCGGTAGTTCACGTCGACCCACGCTTCGTCGGGGATGACGTTCCCGGCGACACCGCCGCCGATGAAGACCGCGTTCAGGCCCTCCCGGTACGTGCAGCCGTCGACGTCGACCTCGCGCGCCTCGTACGCGTTGAGCCGCTGCAGGACGGGCGCGATCTTGTGGATCGCGTTCTCGCCCTTCCAAGAACGCGCCGAGTGCGCCCGCTTCCCGCCGGTGGTCACGCGGACCCGCATGGTGCCCTGGCATCCGGCCTCGACGAGCCCGTACGTCGGCTCCAGGAGGATCGCGAAGTCGGCGGCGAGCAGCTCGGGCCGGGACTTGGAGAGCTTGTTCAGCCCGTTGTGCTCGGCCTCGATCTCCTCGCAGTCGTAGAACGCGAAGCTCAGGTCGAACTTCGGCTCAGGGACCGTCGCGGCGATCCACAGCGCGAGCGCCGTCCCCGACTTCATGTCGGAGGTGCCCAGGCCCCACAGGACGTCGCCGTCGAGGCGGGTGGGGAAGTTGTCGTTGACCGGGACCGTGTCGAGGTGCCCGGCGAGCATGACGCGCCGCCCCCGGCCCAGTTCGGTGCGGGCGATCAGCGTGTTCCCGACGCGCTCGGTCGTCAAGTGCCCCAACCGATTGAGGGCCGCCTCGACCTCGTCGCAGATCTCGGCCTCGTTCCAGGACACGGACTGGATGTCGCACAGGGCCCTGGTCAGCGCGACCGGGTCGGCGAGGACTGCCTCACTCAAAACTGTCACATCCGCAGACCTTACCCGCCGCGTCGATAGGCTTTTCGCATGAGTGATTTCCTGACTGACGGAGCATGGGGTGTCGGCGTGGCCACGGTCGCCGCCGACGGCACGGTCCTCGACGTGTGGTTCACCCGCCTGGGCCTCGGCGAGGCCCCGACCGGTGTGGCCGCGCCCGACCTCGAGCGCGAGAACCCGACGGGCACGACCTCGAAGGGCGTGTCGGTCCACGTCAAATCCCTCGCGGAGGCCCCGGAGGACACCGCCGACGTGTACCTGCGGCTGCACCTGCTCTCGCACCGGTTCGTCATCCCGCACTCGATCAGCCTCGAAGGCATCTTCGGCCTGCTCCCGAACAACGCCTGGACGAACTTCGGCCCCGTCCCGGCCGAAGCGGTCAACGCCGCGCGCCTCAAGCTCCGCGGCGAAGGCCAGGTCCTCGAGGTCAAGTCCCTCGACAAGTTCCCGCCGATGGCCGACTACGTGACCCCCTCGGGCGTCCGCATCGCCGACGCCTCGCGCGTGCGCCTCGGCGCGCACCTCGCCTCCGGCACCACCGTGATGCACGAGGGCTTCGTGAACTTCAACGCAGGGACGCTCGGCAACTCGATGGTCGAGGGCCGCATCTCCGCGGGCGTGCTCGTCGGCGACGGCTCCGACATCGGCGGCGGCTCCTCGATCATGGGGACGCTCTCGGGCGGCGGCAAGGAGGTCATCTCGATCGGCGAGCGCTGCCTCCTCGGCGCGAACGCCGGCATCGGGATCTCCTTGGGCGACAACTGCGTCGTGGCCGCGGGCTGCTACGTGACCGCCGGTTCCAAGGTCACCACCCCCGACGGCACGGTCGTCAAGGCCGCGACCCTCTCGGGCAAGGACAACCTGCAGTTCTGGACGAACACCCAGACCGGCGTCCTCGAAGTGCGCCCGCGCTCGGGCACGTGGGGCGAACTGAACGCCGCCCTGCACAGCGCCCAGTAGACCGAGTACACCGAAGGCCCCGGCGGATGCCGGGGCCTTTCGTCTGCGCTGCTGGGTGTAGTACCGAGGTGCTACTCGCGTTCCCGGGGTTCATCCCGAAGATCGAGGTACGGGCCCGGGATTGCGCATAGCCTTCACCGCATGGACAACGTTGGGGATTTCGGTGGCGTCAATCCGACCTCGTCGGGCTTCGTCGTCACCACCACCGAGAACGCGCACGGCTACGAGATCATCGAGACGCTGGGCGAGGTCTTCGGCCTCACGGTGCGGTCGCGGAACATGTTCTCCAACATGGGATCGGGCTTCAAGTCGATGCTCGGCGGCGAGCTCAAGGGCCTCACGAAGGCCCTGGCGGCCTCCCGCGAGGAAGCGCTCACCCGCATGGTCGACAACGCGAAGAGCCTGGGCGCCAACGGGGTCGTGATGATGCGCTTCGACGTCTCCGACGCCCGCGACCAGGGCACCGAAGTGTGCGCGTACGGCACGGCCGTCACGCTCCGCAAGCTTTAATCAGGAAACTGGGGAAAACGAGCGGCGGCCCTCAACACCCGAGGGCCGCCGCTCAAAAACGTTCCTAGACCGGGCTGAGGCCCAGCTGCTTCCCCGCCAGCGACACCTTCCGGACCGCCAGCTGGTCGGCGATCGCGCGGATCGCGCGGGACGCCTCGCAGTCGGGGTCGGAGATCACGAGCGGCACGCCCGCGTCGCCGCCTTCGCGCAGCTTCGGGTCGAGCGGGATCTGGCCGAGCAGCGGCACCTCGGTGCCGACGTCCCGGGTCAGCGCCTCCGCGACGGTCTTGCCGCCGCCGGAGCCGAACGGCTCGATGTGCGACCCGTCGGGCAGCACCATCCACGACATGTTCTCGACCACGCCCGCGAGCTTCTGGTGCGTCTGCGTGACGATCGCCCCGGCCCGCTCGGCCACCTCGGCCGCCGCCTGCTGCGGGGTCGTGACGACCACGAGCTCCGCGGTCGGCAGGAGCTGCGCCACCGAGATAGCGATGTCGCCGGTCCCGGGCGGCAGGTCGAGCAGGAGCACGTCCAGCTCGCCCCAGTACACGTCGGCGAGGAACTGCTGCAGCGCGCGGTGCAGCATCGGCCCGCGCCACACGACAGCGGTGTTCCCGGGCGTGAACATCCCGATCGAGATGACCTTCATCCCGTGCGCCTGCGGCGGCATGATCATGTCCTCGACCTGCGTGGGAGCGCCGTCGGCGCCGAGCATCCGCGGGATCGAGTGCCCGTAGATGTCCGCGTCGGCGACACCGACCGACAGGCCCTTCTGCGCCAGCGCGGCGGCGAGGTTCACGGTCATCGACGATTTGCCGACGCCGCCCTTGCCGGACGCGATCGCGAACACGCGGGTGCGCGACTCGGGCAGGTTGAACGGGATCACCGGTTCGGCGCCCGCGCGGCCGCCGCGCAGCTTGACCTGCAGGTCGGCACGCTGCTGCTCGCTCATGACGCCGAACTCGAGCTCGAGTTCGGTGACGCCGTCGATGCCGTCCACGGCACCGGCGATGTCGCGTTGCAGCGTGTCGCGCATCGGGCAGCCCGCGACGGTGAGGAGGATCTTCAGGGACAGGCGACCGCCGTCGACCTCGACGGTGTCGACCATGCCGAGCTCGGTGATCGGGCGGCGGATCTCGGGGTCGTTGACGTGCGAGAGCGCTTCGTGCACGGCCTCGACGACGGCAGCGTTGTCAGACATGACCCAATCGTAACCACGCATTCCGCCCCGCGAATGTGAGCGTAGCCTTACCGCACCCGGCGCCACTGCGTCCCGCGCTATAACTGGCCCATGCTTCCCTTTGCGATCTACGACGTGTTCTCCGACCGCGCTTACGCGGGCAACCAGCTCGCCGTCGTCTTCGACGGCCAGGACCTCACACCTGAGCAGATGCAGGCGATCGCCCTGGAGTTCAACTTCTCCGAGACGGTGTTCGTGCTCCCGGCCGCCGCGCCGGGCGCGGACTATCTCGCGCGGATCTTCACCCCTGCGGAGGAACTGCCGTTCGCCGGGCACCCGACGATCGGCGCGGCGATCGCCGCCGTCGAGTCCGGCCGCGTCGCCCCGGACGGCGGCTCGGTCGTCCAGGAATGCGGCGCGGGTCTCATGACTGTCGCGGTCGCCGAGGGCACCGCGAAGCTCACCTCGACGGCGATCAGCACCGGCCCCGAGATCGACCGGGCGACGGCCGCCGCCGCGATCGGCCTCGACCCGGCCCGGATCATCGGCACCCCGAAGAACGCCAGCGCGGGCCTGGACCACAACTTCGTGCGCCTCGACGACGCGGACGTGGCCGCCGCGGTCGACGTCCCGGGCCACCTGGAGAAGGTCTACCTGTTCAGCTTCGACGAGTCCCAGCACACCGTCCACGCCCGCCTGTTCCACCGCGGCGTCGGCGAGGACCCGGCGACGGGTTCGGCGGCGGTCGCGCTCGGCGTGCACCTGGTCGACCAGGGCCTCATCAGCGGCGACGGCGTCCACTCCTACGAGATCGCGCAGGGCGCCGAGATCGACCGTCCCTCGGCCCTCCATGGCGAGGTCGTGGTCGAAAACGGTCAGGCCGTGTCGGTGTCGGTCGCCGGTGCGGCCGTGAAGGTCGCCGAAGGCACCCTCGTCACGCTCCCTTAACCCGAGAACTCGATAGCGCCGTAGCGTTCGGCCGCAAGGCCTTCGGGCCACGCGGCCGAACGCAGCTCCGTGGTCCACAGATGCCGGGGCCAGCGGCCCTTGCGCAGCAGCGCGGCCACGAACCGGTCGGGTTCGGGCAGGCTCGCCCACACCGACGGCAGGAACGTGGCGCGGCGGCCGGTGTCCTTGAGGGTCAGCCCGTCCTGCCCGGGGCGCAGGTGGTCGAGCAGGGACGTGAAGGCCCGCACGGTGATCGGCTCCGCAGGCGACAGGACCGTGACGGTGACGTGCAGCGCGTCGACCTCGGTCTCCTCGACGGGCGGCAGGCGCGGGTCGCGGGCGGCGAGGCGGGCGTTGCGGACCACGTCGACCCCCAAGGGCCGCAACGCGGTCAACGTGCCGATGCAGCCGCGCAGGCGACCGTCCCGGGTGAGGGTCACGAACGTCGCCTCGCGCCGGGCGAGCGCGTCAGCATGGTTAGCGGTGGCCGAGGCGGCGAGTGCGGCCGCGCCGGGCGGCCGGGGCGCGAACGAGGTCGCGACCGCGCTGCGCGCCAGCGCGGTCAGCACCGGTCCGAGGCCGGACTCGTGGTGCGGGTCCATCCTCCGATGGTGCCATGTGACAGGCCGCCTGCCGGTCATCTGTTTGATAACAGTCACGTGAGAGACTGCGGGGCATGAGTGAACCGCGCACGAGCGCCGACGCATTCGACTCGAACTTCGACGCCGACGTCTACGCCACCGTCGACCAGGGGCTCGCCGAGGTCATCGACCTGCCGTCAAGCGGCGGGACGCAGGCGCAGCCCTCTCGCGGGCGGTTGCAGGAACTCGACTCGCTCGCCGGGAAGATCGCGCTGGTCACCGGGGCGGGTGCGCCCGACGGGATCGGGTTCGCCATCGCCACCCGGCTGCGCCTCGCGGGCGCGGCGGTCGCGATCGTCTCCACCACCAAGCGCATCCACGAACGCGCCGAGGAGATCGGCGCGGTCGGGTTCGTCGCCGACCTGGCCGACGAGGCCGAGGTGGGCGGGCTGGCCGACGCCGTCGGCGAAGCGCTCGGCGAGGTCGACATCCTCGTCAACAACGCCGGGCTCACGTCGAAGACCGATCCGGCCGTGGTGAAACCGGTCGCGCAGCTGTCCTACCAGGACTGGCAGACCGAGCTCACCCGCAACCTCGACACCGCGTTCCTGGTCTCGCGCGCGTTCGTGCAGTCCATGGCCGAGCGCGGCTGGGGCCGCATCGTGAACATCGCCGCCACTACCGGCGTCGTGAACGCCGTCCCCGCCGAAGCCGCTTACGCCGCAGCGAAAGCCGGGGTCACCGGCCTCACCAAGGCCCTCGCCACCGAGGTCGTCGCCGACGGCGTCACCGTGAACGCGATCGCGCCGGGCCTCATCCGCACCGGCTCCTCCACGGTCCCTGAGCTCCAGAAGGGACTCGACGGTCCGATGGGCCGCCCCGGCAGCCCCGAAGAGGTCGCGGCCGCCGCCGTGTTCTTCTGCGCGCCTTCGGCTTCGTACATCACCGGGCAGACCCTCGTCGTCGACGGCGGCAAGTCCCTGCGGGCGTGACCTCCGGCAAGTCAGGACATAACGTCCGCAACCTACACGTCGTCGCGGTCGTTACCTCAGCATGACCATGACAGCGACGGACACCGGCGAGACCCTGGAGACGCGAATGGACGAGGCCTTCGGCGAGAGCGAACGGGAAGCGCACGGGCGCACCGTCACCGGTCTCGTGCTGCTCCTCGGCGGGCTGGTCGGCCTGGCCGCCGCGTTCGACCTCACCTACGAGCGCATCGCCTCGCTCATGGACCCCGGGCACGTGATCTCCTGCGACTTCAACCCGGTGCTGTCGTGCGGCACCGTGATGAACACCTGGCAGGCCTCCGTGTTCGGGTTCCCGAACCCGATGATCGGCCTCGTCGCGTTCCCGCTCGTGGTCTTCATGGGCGCCCTGTGGCTCGCGAAGGTGTCGCTGCCGCGCTGGATCGCGCTGGTCTTCAACCTCGGCGCGCTCGGCGGGCTCGCGTTCGTGTCGTGGCTGATCTACCAGTCGGTGTACCGGATCGGCGTGCTGTGCCCGTGGTGCATGGCGGTGTGGGCCGTGGTGCTCCCGATCTTCTGGTTCACGACGGTGCGGAACCTGCGCACGGGCGCGATCCCGGTGGGCGAGGACTGGCGCGACGCGATCGACGACCTGCTCCGGTACCACTGGATCGGCCTGACCCTGCTGTACGCCGCGGTCGTCATGATCGTCGGGACCGGCTTCTGGGACTACTGGTCCACGCTCTTCTAGAACGAAGAAGGCCCCGGGCTGATGCCCGGGGCCTTTCACGTCCTATCCCAACCGGAGCCCGGTCGGCTCCAGCCAGCCGCCCTCCGAGAGGTACTCGAGTACCTGTTCGACGCCTTCGCCGACGGTGATCTCGGTCGTGTCGATCTGGAGCTCCGCCGCGGGCGGCGCCTCGTACGGGTCCGAGATCCCGGTGAACTCCGGGATCACGCCCGCGCGCGCTTTCGCATACAGCCCCTTGCGGTCCCGCGCCTCGCACACTTCGAGCGGCGTGGACACGTGGACGAGCACGAAGTCGGCGCCCGCCGCCTCGGCCATGCGCCGGGCCTCGGCCCGGTCGGCCTCGTACGGCGCGATCGGGGCGGCCATGCCGATGCCGCCGTGCCGCGCCACCTCAGCGGCCACGAACCCGATGCGGCGGATGTTCACCGACCGGTCCGCGCGCGAGAACCCGAGCCCGCTCGACAGGAGCCGCCGCACCACGTCGCCGTCGAACAGCGACACCGTGCGCGTCCCGTCCTCCAGCAGCGCCTCGTAGACGCCGCGCGAGATCGTGGACTTGCCCGAACCCGAAAGGCCCGTGAAGAACAGCACCAGACCGCGCTGGCGGCGCGGCGGCCGGGCCTTGCGCAGCTCGGCGGCCACGCTCGGCGGCGTGTGCCATTCGGGGAGCCCGAAGCCGCGGTCGAGCATGTCGGCGATCTCGGCGTCGCTCAACGCGATGCGCCGGAACGGCGGCTCGATGTCCTCGATGGGCCGCCACTGGCCGTCCCGGGTGTCGTAGGCCAGCTCGCGGGGGACCATCGAGCGGACGCCGTCGCCGCCGCCGAGGCCGTCGCGGCCGGTCATGATGTGGGTCGCGCCGTACGCCGCCGCCACCTTCGCGGTCAAGAGCCCGTCGCGGAGCTTGTCGCCGCGCTTGGACAACGGCACGGTGAGCACGGTCGCGGTCGGCAGCCGGTCCTTCGCGGCCAGCACCGAGCGCACCAGCGCGGCCGTGGGGAGCCGCAGGTCGCGGTCGCCGTTCGTCTCGTCGCCGGTGGGGATCATGACGAGGACGTGCGCGGCCAGGTTGTGCGCGGCCCGCGCGAGCTGCGCCAGCTGCGGGCGGTGCAGCGGCCGGTCGGCGACGAGCGCCAGGACCCGCGGCTTCGTGTACGTCGTCTTCGCCTGCTCCGGGGTCGCGCGCAGGCCGGTGAACACGCCGTGCGCGGCGTCGGCGATGCGCCGCACCGGCCCGCCGACGCGGACCATGTCGGGCCCGAGGGCGTCCAGGCTGTGGCACTCGACGGCCGCGACCGGCGCCCCCTCCGGGTCCGTGATGCGAAGCACACGCCGCTTCGGGTCGGGGTTGTCGAGCAGCCGCGCGGTCGCGATCGGCACGTCGAGCGTCACCGGGACCGGCCACGCCGTGCCGTCGGGCAGCATCCCCGTCTGCGTCACCGCCCGCGAATCCGCCTCGCCCATGAACCCGCGCAGCGGCGCATAAGCGCCGTACAGCAGCAGTTCAAGGTCGGCGAGCTCGTGCGGCAGGGGGGTGTGGCTCGGCGCCTCGGCGAGGATCTCGTCGGGCAGTACCCAGTCAGACATGTGCGGTCGGGATCCCTTCGCAGTGCTTCGGGCGGGGGCGGCATCGGATTCGGTCGCACCAGCGTAAGCCACGGGTCCGTCACTCGCCTCACCCGCGCCAGGCGCTTATGAACCGGATCGTCCCGCATGGCGGACTGAGAAAGTGGCGCGGCCATTACCGGTAAGTTACGCTGACATCGCTCTCACAGCAGTTCACCGCGGACAAGGACGTCGGCGCGAGCGGCCCCTCTCATCGGGCCTCTTGGCGAGCTCGCGAGCCATAAATTGGCCGGGCCCAGACCACCAGTGGAGACCTCCATGGACTACTTCGACTCCTCCAGCGGAACCGACGACAAGCAGCTCCGCCGCGACATCCGCCGGCTCGGCAACCTCCTCGGCCAGGCGCTCGTCCGCCAGGAGGGCCCCCAGCTGCTCGAACTCGTCGAAGAAGTCCGCGGCCTGGTGCGCCACCAGCCCGAGGCCGTCGCCTCCCGCCTCGCGAAACTCGACGTGAACGAAGAGGTCGACCTCGCGCGCGCGTTCGCCACCTACTTCCACCTCGCGAACATCACCGAGCAGGTCCACCGCGCCCGCGACATGCGCCGCTCCCGCGCCGAGCACGGCGGCTGGCTCTCCCAGGCCCGCGCCGAGATCACCGCCGAGGACGTCCCTGCCGACCAGATCGCGGCCGCCGCCGAACGCCTCGAAGTGCGCCCCGTCTTCACCGCCCACCCCACCGAGGCCGCGCGCCGCTCCATCCTCGTCAAGCTTCGCGGCATCGCCGACCTCCTCGACGCCGAGACCGCCGAGCGCGCCGTGCTCGGCTCCGCCGACGTCGACGCCGTCAACTCCCGGCTCGCCGAGATCATCGACCTGCTCTGGCAGACCGACGAGCTCCGCGTCGAGAAGCCCGAGCCGACCGACGAGGCCCGCAACGCCATCTACTACCTCACCGACCTCTACCGGGACGCGGCCGCGCGGGTCCTCACCGACCTCAACGCCACCCTCACCGACCTCGGCGGCTCGCCCCGCCCCGGCTCCGCGCCCCTGAAGTTCGGCACCTGGATCGGCGGCGACCGCGACGGCAACCCGTTCGTCACCCCCGAAGTGACCAAGCAGGTCCTGCTCATGCAGCACGAGCACGGCATCGCCGCCGCCGAAGGCGCCGTCGCCGGGCTCATCAACGAGCTCTCCGTCTCCCAGACCGTGCGCCCCGCGGCCCAGGAACTCCTCGACTCCGTAGCCGCGGACTTCAAGGTCCTCGAGATCCCCGAGCGGTACAAGCGCATCTACGCCGAGGAGCCCTACCGGCTCAAGGCCCGCGCCATCGAGGCGAAGCTCGCCAACACCCGCGCCCGCCACGCCGAAGGCCTCCCGCACCGCGCCGGGTTCGACTACGCCGACGGCCGCGAACTCCTCGCCGACCTCCAGGTCATGCGCGACTCCCTCGCCCGCCAGAGGGGCCAGCTCCCCGCCAAGGGCGTCCTCGACCGCGTCATCCGCACCGTCGCGGCGTTCGGCCTCCAGCTCGCCACCATGGACGTGCGCGAGCACTCCGAGGCCCACCACGCCGTCCTCGCCGAGCTGTACGACGCCACCGGCGAACTCGACAAGCCCTACGCCGACCTCACCGCCGCCGAGCGCGACGCGCTCCTGGAGAAGGAGCTCTCCGGCCAGCGGCCCCTCGCGCCCGCCAACGTCGAACTGGCCGAACGCAACCGCAAGACCTTCGACGTCTTCCACGCCATCCGCGACGCCCAGGTCCAGTTCGGACAGTCGATCGTCGAGTCCTACATCATCTCGATGACCCACGACCCCGCCGACGTCCTGGCCCCCGCGATCCTCGCCCGCGACGCCGGCCTCGTCGACGTCGCCCGCGGCCGCGCCGACATCGGCTTCGTCCCCCTCATGGAAGAGGTTGAAGACCTCGCCGGGGCCGACACCCTCCTCGACCGGCTCCTCAGCCTCCCCGCGTACCGCGCGATCGTCGCCGCCCGCGGCGACATCCAGGAGGTCATGCTCGGCTACTCCGACTCCAACAAGGACGCCGGGATCACCGCCAGCCAGTGGAACATCCAAAGCGCCCAAAGGCAACTGCGCGACGTCGCCCACAAGCACGGTGTCCGCCTGCGCCTCTTCCACGGCCGCGGCGGCACCATCGGCCGCGGCGGCGGCCCCACCCACGAGGCGATCCTGGCCCAGCCCTCGGGCACGCTCGACGGCGCCATCAAGATCACCGAGCAGGGCGAGGTGCTGTCCGACAAGTACACGCTGCCCGCGCTGGCCCGCGAGAACCTCGAGCTCACCGTCGCCGCCTCGCTCAAGGCGACGCTGCTGCACACCGAGCCGCGCCACCAGCCCGACGTCCTCGGCCGCTGGTTCAGCGTCATGGACCAGACCTCGGAGGCCTCCAAGGCCACCTACCGGGAGCTGACCGGCAAGCAGGGCCTCGCCGAGTACTTCTGGGCCGTGAGCCCCACGGAACTGCTGGGCGCGTTGAACATCGGCTCGCGCCCGTCCAAGCGCCCCAACACCGACGCAGGCCTCGGCGGCCTGCGCGCGATCCCGTGGGTCTTCGGCTGGACGCAGTCGCGCCAGATCGTCCCCGGCTGGTACGGCGTGGGCTCCGGCCTCGCGGCCGCCCGCGAGGCGGGCCTGGGCGACGACATCGCCGAGATGTACGAGAAGTGGCACTTCTTCCGCAACTTCGTCTCCAACGTGGAGATGACCCTCGCGAAGACCGACCTGTCGATCGCGGGCCAGTACGTCTCCACGCTGGTTCCCGCTGGGCTGCAGTCGATCTTCGACACCATCAAGACTGAGCACGAGCGCACCGTCGCCGAGGTCCTCGCCCTCACCGGCGGCGAGAAGCTGCTCGACGCGAACCCGCAGCTGGCCCGGACCCTCGAAGTCCGCGACCGCTACCTCGCGCCGCTGCACCACCTGCAGATCTCGCTGCTCAAGCGCTACCGCTCCGAAGGCGGCGCCGACGGCGACGTCGACCCGCACCTCAAGCGCGCCCTCCTGATCACCGTGAACGGCATCGCGGCGGGCCTGCGCAACACGGGCTGATCGATCTACTCAGAAGGGCCGCAGCGGTTTCGCTGCGGCCCTTCGCGTTACGTCAGATCCTCGGACTTCCAGGGAACGTCGACCGGCCCGCGAGCGGCCGCGAACCGCGCGAACGCCCGGATCAGCTCGGTCTCCCGTGATGCCTGCCAGACCAGCCCGATCTCGCAGACCGGGGCGTTCTCCAGCGGCCGGTAGGTGACCTCCGGGTACTGGTGGTACTTCGCGAGCTGCGAGATGAGCGTCCCGATCCCCTTGCCCGCGGAACCGAGCGACATCCCGGCCTGGATCGTCTGGATCGGGTAGGCGAGGTCGATCGGGCGTCCCGACGGTGTCCTCGCGGGCGTGAACAGGTCGGACCACGCCTCCCCTCTCGGGGAGTTGACGACGGGGTAGTCGCCGAGGTCCTCCATTGAAGCCGTGTCCCGTTGCGCCAGCGGGTGATTCGCGGGCATACCCATCACGATCGGATCGCGCACCACGGTCGGGCCGACGACCAAGCCCGGCTTGTCGACCGGCAGGAGCGTGGCGAGGACGTCGACTCGGCCCTCCAGCAGCGGCCGCAGCGGTGCACCCACCTCGACCTCCAGGACGACCTGCGCCGCGGCGCCCGGGTGCTGTTCGGCGAACGCGTCGGCCAGCGTCGTGAGCTGCCTGCCCGTGAAGGGCCCGAAGAACCCCAACCGAAGTTCACCGCCGACCCCGCGGCCCTCAGCCACTGCTTGCCGAATGGCCGACTCGACGGCCTCGTGCGCGGGGGCGAGGTTGTCTCGGAGGCGCTGGCCCAGTTCGGTGAGGTGGGCGCCGCGCGTGGTCCGGTCGAACAGGGGCGCGCCGACCAGCCGCTCGATCTTCTGGACGACCTGCGTGACGCGGGCGGGCGACAGCCGCAGCTTCTCGGCCGTGCGGCCGAAGTGCAGCTCCTCGCACAAGGTCAAGAAGACTTCGATCTCCTGCCGCTCCACAGCGGGCCTCCGTTCTTCAATGCCACTGAAGAATAGTTGAGCAGGGCTCAGCAATCGCGAGCGTGGTAGGTTCTGCGCCTGCCAGCGAGACGGACGAGGAGTACAGCGATGTCGAGAACCCTGCGGGTGAGCGTGCGAAACGCCAAGTACCAGCAGTGGGAGACCTTGCTGCGCAACCGCAACAAGCGCCACCGGGCCGGGTCGTTCCTGGTGCAGGGCGTGCGGCCCATCTCGCTCGCAGTCGAGCACGGCTGGGCGATCGAGTCCCTGCTCTACGACGCGGACCGCAGGCAGCTCTCCGATTGGGCCCGCGGACTCCTCGAACGCCCGCACATCGAACAGGCGGCCGTGTCGAGCGAGCTGATGGCGGAGCTGGGGGAGAAGGACGAGCAGGCGCCCGAACTCATCGCCCAGGTCAAGATCCCGCAGCGCAAGCTCGCCGATCTGGAGACGCGGGCCGATTGGCTCGGCATCGTGATCGACCGGCCTACCAGTCCGGGGAACGTCGGGTCGCTGATTCGGTCTGCCGATGCCTTCGGTGCCGATGCTGTCGTCATCACGGGTCGGAACGCGGCAGATCCCTACGACCCCAAGGCGGTCCGGGCTTCGACGGGCAGCTTGTTCGCGATGCCCGTGGTGAGCGCTGCTTCGGCCCATGAGGTGGCGGAGTGGGCCCGGAAGCAGTCGCCTGCTCCGGTCGTCATCGGGACCGATGAGCGGGGCGAGAAGGTGCTGTCAGAGCACGACCTGCGCGGGCCCACGTTGCTGGTGATCGGCAACGAGACTGAGGGCATGGCGAAGTCCTGGTTCGAGCTCGCCGACGCGACGGCACGGATTCCCATGTCGCCCAAGGCGGCATCGTCGTTGAACGCTGCCAATGCCGGCTCTGTCGCTCTGTATGAGGCTGCCCGCCAGCGCAGTTCCTGAGCCGCCTCGCTCACTCCGGCGGGGGACCACGCTCACTCTCCCAGGGGAGTTCGTGAATACCGAGAGCGGCGAACATGGACTCGTACCGCCTCTTGGCGGGCACGAACCCCTCGACCTCTGGGAGGAACCATGACTGCGCTCGGTGCTCTGATGTGCGGCGGTGCGATCGTCTTCGCCGCCACGGGGTTTCCGGGGGTCGGTGAGTCGCTGCCGTGGGTGACCAACTGGGCGGGGCTGGCGGCGGTGCTGCTGGTGTTCGCCGGGTTCCTGGCGTTCGGGGTTCGCCATCGGGCGGAACTGGGGCGGGCCGGGTCCTGGGGGCGCGGGCTCGTTCTGGCCGGGCTCGTGGCAACGGCGGTCGGGTTTCTGGCCAACGCGGTCGGGGCGCTGGTACCGGCCGGGGCCGAAGGGGGCGTGGCGCTGGCGGGTGTACCTGCCTGGATACTCTCGCACTTGATTTATGTAGGAGCGACGGTCCTCGGAGTGGCGTGCTTGCGAAAGCGAAGCGGGCCTCGTCCTACGGCGGTCCTCTTGCTTGCGAGCCTTCCTGTCCTAGTGCTTGGTGTCGCTGCAGGGTTGGCCTTGGGCGAAACGGTGTCCGGGTATGTCACGTGGGCGGCGACCGAGGGACAGGCCGGGGCGGCCTGGCTGCTGATCGGCTTGGGGCTCTGCCGTAGGGGCTGATGGTTAGGAGGCTTTGGCCTTCGCGTCCTCGACGAGTTTGCGTTCGTGCTGCTCGGCGGCCTTGGTCCACAGTGTCTGGATCTCGGCGTCTTCGAGGGTGAGGTTGAAGCGGCCTCGCAGGAGGTCAGCGAAGTCGGCGGGGTTGTCGACCGTGTTGACCCGCTTGCCTTCGGGGAGTTTCGGGTCGTAGACCGTGAGGGTGCGGGCCCGGAGGACCCAGATGTCGGTCTCGCCGGGGTTCTGCACGGTCAGGGTCTTCACGAAGGGCGATTCGGGGGAGGTCGAGAGCTCGGTGCACTTCGCTTCGAACTCGGCGGCTTCGCGGCTGTCAAGGGTGAAGTCGAAAGTCAGGTTGGCGACTCTTGGGTCGATCGAGCAGCGCCATTCGCCGTCGCCGATGTTCCAGATGCCGAAGTTGAAGGGCCCCACCCGGTAGCTGCCGTTGCGGATCGGGAGCGGGTCGCGGAAGCCGGTGCCGATTCCGGCGTCGGCGAGGTACTTGTCGCCGCCCGGGAAGCGCACCACGAGCGGCATGTGGTTCCACCAGTTGCCGTCGCCCTCGGTCTCGCGGGCGACGCCGCCGAGGACGCGGCGCACGTCGAAGCCCATGGCCTCCAAGGCGTGCGCGAGGGTCCCGTTGTGCTCGTAGCAGTAGCCGCCGCGGCCGCCCTCGACGAGTTTCCCGAACAGCGAGTCGGTGTCGAGGCGGATCGGCCTGCCCAGCTGGATGTCGAGGTTCTCGTAGGGCATCGCGTCGATGTGGGCGCGGTGGATCCGGCGCAGCGCGTGGAGCGTCGGGCGCCTCGGGGCCCTGATCCCGACGCGCTTGAGATAGGCGGCGAGCTGCGAGGAGTCGAACACCCCTCGACCATAGCGCGAGCTGCGGGTCCGGGCGGGCGTCGTGATCGTACCGATACGGGAATGATGTTGCGGGGCTGGAGGTTTATCACGCCTGGGACAGCGGTTGTCGTGCGCGTGTGGGATAGTCTCCAAAGCTTTTCACCCTGCTCCCAATACTGCCCTTGAAGGAGTCCCCACTATGGTCATGGGCCCGACCCACGCCATGTCCGGTGCCGCCCTGTGGCTCGCAGGCTCTGCCGTCGCCTCTGCCGCCTTCGGCATCGACCAGACCGCGAGCGAACTCGCCGTCGGCACCATCGCCGCGGCTGGAGCCGCCCTCTATCCCGACATCGACTGCGCCGGGCGCGTCACCGAGAACAAGGGCGGGTCCACTGTGGCCCGTTCGTTCGGCGTCGTGTCCCTGTTCGTCGCCGAGTGCGTCGAGCGCCTCTGCTTCTGGTTCTACCTGCTCACCAAGGGCAAGAAGGATCCGAAGCGCCAGAACGGCCACCGGCTGTTCACCCACACCATCCTCCACGCTGCGATCGTCGGCATCGGAACCGGACTCCTGGCCGCCTGGGGCGGCAAGTTCGCCGTCATCGCGATCCTGTTCGTCCTCACCGGCCTCGCGGTCCGCGGCCTGATGAACTCGATCGTCGAGAAGTACGGGTGGGTCGTCACCACCGGCATCTCCCTCGCCGTCTCCTACGGCATGTACCACCTGCTCGACGAGAGCCGCTCCTACTGGCTCCTCGGCCTGGCCATGGGCTTCGGCTGCTTCATCCACATCCTCGGCGACATCATCACGAAGATGGGCTGCCCGATGTTCTTCCCCTTCCCGTTCCTGAAGCGGCGCTGGGTCGAGATCGGCCTGCCCGACAAGATCGCCCTCCGCGCCGGCGGCAAGGCCGAGTACAAGGTCCTGCTCCCGGCCCTCACCGTCCTGGTGGTCCTGGGCATGTTCTACAACCTGCCCGAAATCCAGAACCTCATCTTCAACCAGGACCCGGGCCAGGGCGCCGCCGAATAATCTCGGTCTGCCCGCTCCACGGCGCGAGGTAGACTCGACCGGTTGCCGGAACAGGACCCAGCTGGGTCCAGGTTCCGGCCAATCGTCGTGCCTCGAGCACAGTTGAATCCGGAACCTCGCAGGAGTCCGTATGGCCGCAGAACGATCCGTTCCGAAACTCGCGAGCCTGCTCACGGCCGCATCCAAGGCGCCGAAGCTCGCCCGCATCGCCGAGCTCGCCTCCACCTCCGACCGCCCGGTCGACGTCGTCGCCGTGCCCGGCGCGCGCCCCCTCGCGCTCGCCCAGGCCGCCGCCCACGCGAGCGGCCCCGTGCTCGCGATCACCGCGACCTCCCGCGAGGCCGAGGAGCTGGCCGAGTCGCTGGCCTCCTATATCGCTGAAGAGGACATCGCGCTCTATCCCGCATGGGAGACGCTGCCGCACGAGCGCCTGTCCCCGCGCTCCGACACCGTCGGCGCCCGCCTCGAACTGCTCCACCGCATCCACGCCGGGGACGTGCCGCGCGTGATCGTCACGCCCGTGCGCGGCGCCCTGCAGCCCCAGCTCAAGGGCCTGGGCGAACGCGAACCCGTGCAGCTGCGGCGCGGCGACGAGACCGACCTGTTCGAGCTCGCCGCCCACCTCGTCGACCTCGCCTATGAACGCGTCGACCTCGTCGAGAAGCGCGGCGAGTTCGCCCTGCGCGGCGGCATCCTCGACGTGTTCCCGCCCACCGCCCAGCACCCGCTGCGCCTGGAGTTCTTCGGCGACGAGGTCGACTCCATCCGCGAGTTCTCCGTCGCCGACCAGCGCTCCCTCGACGAGGCCCCCGAACTGCGCGCCGTCGCCTGCCGCGAACTGCTCCTCACTGACGAGGTCCGCGAGAAGGCCGCCGCCCTCGGCGAGGAGTACCCCGGCCTCGCCGAGATGTGCGCGAAACTCGCCCAGGGCATCCCGGTCGAAGGCATGGAGTCCCTGCTGCCCGCGCTCGCCGGACCCGATGAGCTGCAACTGTTCCAAGCTGTCCTGCCCCGGGACGCCCTCGTCGTGGCGATCGAGCCCGAGCGCATCCGCACGCGGGCACTCGACCTGGTGGCGACCTCGAACGAGTTCCTGGAAGCCGGTTGGGCGGCAGCGGCGGCCGGTGCCGCCGCGCCCGTCGACCTCGGGGCCGGGACGTTCCACGACCTCGCCGAGGCCCGTACGGCCGCGCTGGCGAAGGGCCAGCGCTGGTGGACGATCTCGCCGTTCGCCGTTGCCCCGGAAGAGGACGCGATCGCGGCCGAGCTCGCGGCCATCACCGGCGAGAAGCTCCACTATGGAGAGGTGTCCCCTGACGATGCCGTGACCGTGGACCTCGGCATCACCGAGACCCCGCGCTACCACGGGAACACGCAGCAGCTCGTGGCCGACATGCAGGCCTGGACCCGCGACGGCCGCACGGTCGCCGTGGTCTACCCGGCCCTCGGCGGGGCCGAGCGCGCCGCCGAGCAGTTGAAGGCCGAGGGGATCGGCGCGCACCTGGAGTCCGCGCCGCAGGCGTTCCGGGCGGGCGAGGTCGTGGCGTGCACGGGCACGTTGGCGCTCGGGTTCGTCGATGCCGCTTCGGGTCTGGTGGTCGTCACGGCCGCCGACATCGCGGGCGGCAAGGCCCTCGCGGCGCAGAAGCCCCGGAAGGGCAAGGCGACCAAGCGTCGCGGCATGGTCAACCCGCTCGAACTGTCCCCTGGGGACTTCGTGGTCCATGACGCGCACGGCGTCGGCAAGTACGTGGAGCTGGTGCGCCGCGCGATCGGCGGGGCCGAGCGCGAGTACCTCGTGATCGAGTACGCGGCGTCGAAGAAAGGCCAGCCGGGGGACCGGCTGTTCGTGCCGACCGACTCGCTCGACCAGCTCACCCGCTACGTCGGCGGCGAGCAGCCGACCGTGCACAAGCTGGGCGGCGCGGACTGGCAGAAGACGAAGAAGCGCGCCCGCAAGGCGGTTCGGGAGATCGCGGCCGAGCTGATCCAGCTGTACGCGGCCCGCCAAGCGGCGCAAGGGTACGCGTTCAGCCCGGACACGCCGTGGCAGCGCGAGCTCGAGGACGCGTTCCCGTACATCGAGACCCCCGACCAGATGTCGGCGATCATGGACACGAAGGCGGACATGGAGGCGCGCGTCCCGATGGACCGCCTCGTCATGGGCGATGTCGGCTACGGCAAGACCGAGGTCGCGGTGCGCGCCGCGTTCAAGGCCGTGCAGGACGGCAAGCAGGTCGCGGTGCTCGTGCCGACGACGCTGCTGGCGAGCCAGCACTACGGCACGTTCGTGGAGCGCATGGGCCAGTTCCCGGTGAAGATCAAGCAGCTGTCGCGGTTCCAGTCCACGCGCGAGGCGGCCGACATCCAGAAGGGCATCGCGGCGGGGGAGATCGACATCCTCGTCGGGACGCACCGCCTCCTCCAGGCCGAGACCCGCTTCAAGGACCTCGGTCTGATCATTGTGGACGAAGAGCAGCGGTTCGGCGTGGAGCACAAGGAGAAGCTGAAGGCCCTGCGCACCGCCGTGGACGTGCTCACCATGTCGGCGACGCCGATCCCGCGCACCCTGGAGATGGCGGTGACCGGCATCCGCGAGATGTCGCAGATCCAGACCCCGCCCGAGGAGCGCCACCCGGTGCTCACCTATGTGGGCGCGTGGGAGGCCAAGCAGGTCGCGGCGGCGCTGCGGCGCGAGCTGCTGCGCGACGGGCAGGCGTTCTACCTGCACAACCGGGTCGAGTCGATCGACCGGGCCGCCGCGCGCCTCCGCGAACTCGTCCCTGAGGCGAGAGTCGTTGTGGCCCACGGCAAGATGAGCGAGACCGAGCTCGAGAAGATCATGCAGGGCTTCTGGGAGGGCGAGTACGACGTGCTCGTCTCGACCACGATCATCGAGTCCGGCATCGACATCCCGAACGCGAACACCCTCATCGTCGAACGCGCCGACCTCCTCGGCCTCTCACAGCTGCACCAGATCCGCGGCCGCGTGGGACGCAGCCGCGAACGCGCGTACGCGTACTTCCTGTACCCGCCGGAGCAGCCCTTGTCGGAGACCGCGCACGAGCGTCTGGCGACGATCGCGCAGCACTCGGAGCTGGGCGCGGGCATGTACGTGGCGATGAAGGACCTGGAGATCCGCGGCGCCGGCAACCTGCTGGGGGCCGAGCAGTCCGGGCACATCGCCGACGTCGGCTTCGACCTGTACCTGCGGATGGTCGGCGAGGCGGTGGCGTCGTTCAAGGGCGGGGCCGAGGAGCCGCCCGCGCCGGTCAAGGTGGAGCTGCCGCTGGACGCGAACATCCCGTTCGACTACGTCGAGGTCGAGCGGCTGCGCCTGGAGATGTACCGCAAGATCTCCGAGGTCCACAGCGAATCCGAGCTCGACGGGGTGCGCGAGGAGATGGAGGACCGGTACGGTCCCGCGCCCGACCAGGTGCAGACGCTGTTCCACCTGGCGCGCTTCCGGCTCCTCGCCCGCAACCACGGCCTCACGGACATCGCCTTGCAGGGCAAGAACCTCAGGTTCTCAGCAGTCGAGCTGCCCGACTCGAAGCAGCTGCGGCTCGGGCGCCACTACCCGGACGCGCACTACAAGGCCCCGGCGGGCCTCATCAGCGTCCCGCGCCCGACGACCTCGAAGATCGGCGGCAAGCCGATCGAGGGGCTGGCGCTCCTGCAGTGGTGCGCCGACCTCATCACGGACGTCATTCCCGAAGCGGTGTAAGCGAAGGGGCCGGGCGCGTTCCGGCCCCTTCTACGCCTGCTCGAAGTAGAAGGACTTGATGAAGCAGTCGCGCGGCTGCGCGATCGCGAACCGGACGCAGTCGGCGACCGACCGCGCCGACAGGGCGTCCCCGTTGCCGCGCTCGCTGTCCCATTCGGGGCCGAGGGGGTCGAGGTCGTCGAAGTCCGGCGGGTAGAGGGAGATCACCCGTACGCCCTTGGGCCGCAGCCGCTTCGAGAGGACCTCGGTGAACCCGGCCTGCGCGGACTTCGCGGCGTAGAACGCCTCGTGCGCCTCGGACCGGTGGTTGCCGTACTCGCCGCAGCCCGACACCATCGTCACGATGTCCGGATGCGCGCTGCGCAGCAGCAGCGGCAGGAACGCCTTGGTCGCGAGCACCGTGCCCGTGGCCCCGGCGCTGATCGTCGCCGCCACCTGCGCGTCGTCCGCTTCGAGGAACCCGCCCGCGTCCAGGTACGGCGCACCGTTGTTGACGAGCACGTCGACCCGGTCGGCGACCTCGCCGACGGCCTCACCGAACTCCCGCACCGATCCCGGGTCGGCCAGGTCGCACTCGAACGCGTGCGCGCGCCCGCCGACGTGCCGCACCTCCTCGGCGACCGACTCCGCCGCTTGGAAGTCCCGGGCCGACAGGAACAGCTCCGCGCCGTCCCGGCCCAGCGAGATCGCCAGAGCCCGCCCGAAACCGCGCCCGGCCCCGGTCACGACCACCCGATACCCCTGGAACCCCATGCCAGCCTCCTAGAAAGTCTCAGCTTCCCACCGGGGCCTTCGCGGCGGCGCTGCACCCCAAGGAGGTGCGTGCCTTCCTCACGCCCACCGGGCAGGTCTACGCTCGGTGCCTGGAGCAGTCGGCGGTCAGGAGGACATGTGCGACGTGGCGAAGTCTGGTGGGCGGCATTCGACGGGCAGCAGGCGGTCGTACTGCTGTCGGGTGAAGAAGCGTCCGGTTTCTCGGCGATGCAGGTCGTCGCTCCTGCGGACACCGATCTCAGCGGAGTGGCCGTTGAGGTGGCGGTAGGCGCCCCCGAAGGGCTGCCCCTCGAAGGCGTCCTGAGAGTCGCACTGCCGCGTCCCGGCCTCATCCCTTGCACCTGGCTGGTCACCCTCGCCAAGGAAGATCTGATCAGGCAGGCGGGCGTCCTGCCGTCCGCGAAACTCAGCGAGATCGATGACGCCCTTCGGCTCGGCGGACTCGAGTAGGACTAGGACCCGAACCGCTTCGCCACCCTGGCCCTCGCCTTTTCCGCCTCGACCTCCCGGTCCTTCGGCGGCGCGGCCGTGACCAGGTGTTCCAGCAGCTCCCGGGTGGCGGCCGCGACCGCCGCGACGGCCGCGTCGAACGCCTCCTGGTTGGCGTGCGACGGGTGGGTCGAGCCGCTGAGCTTGCGCACGTACTGGAGCGCGGCGGCGGCCACCTCCTCGTCGGTGGCGGGCGGATCGAGGTTGAACAGGGTCTTCACACTGCGGCACATGCCTCCAGCGTCGCACAAGCCTGCGACAACGGCCTCGCCGAACGCGAAGGGGGCGGGACCGCGCGGCCCCGCCCCTCGACTACCTGCGGTTAGACCGCCTGCAGCTGCCCGTCGCAGTCGTTGACCTTCCGGACCAGCTCGGCGATGCCCCAGAACTTGTTGGTGCTCCAGGACCGGCCGGTCGGGTCGTACCAGGTGTGCACCGCGGTGCGGGCACCGTCGGCGGCATCGTTGACCTGGAATTCGATGCCGTGCTCGGCACCGACCACGCCGTCGCCCTCGGCGAGCGCGATCGCGATCTCGACGGTGTAGCCGGTGCTCGTGACCTTCGCGGCGCTGGTGATAGCGCCCGCGTCAGGTCCGTTGCCGCCCAAGGTGACCGCGTTGCCGAAGCTCACCCGGTACTGGCCGTCGGCGTCGCCGTAGCCGCCCTCCTTGGTGTTGCCGGGGTTGAGGAACACCTCGACAGAGTCCTGCTCCCACGCGTTCGCGCTGGTCGCGTCGAGCAGCGGGTCGGTCACCTCGAACAGGGCGTAGATCGCCTCGTCGTCCCACATCAGCGAGACGTCCGCTTTCGCGCCGTCGGCGCTGCCCTCGATGTGCACCTCGGTGGCGACCGTGGCGGCCTTCTTCCAGGCCTTCTCCTTGCTGCCGTCGATCACCGGGGCGTTCTTGGCGAGCGGCACCTGCACGCGCGCGTAATCGGGCGTCGGCTCGACGGGGATCTCGGGGAGGCGCGTCGGGTCGGCGACGCCCCAGTAGGCCCACTTGGCCTGCAGGTCGTCAGTGAAGACCAGCGGCGCTTCGAGCGGGCGCTCGTCGGTGCGAATCCAGCTGCGGCCGTCGTGCAGGCCCCACACCGTCACGGACTCGAGGTCCTTCGTGCGGAGCATGGCGAACAGGTCGCGGAAGTAGTGGCCCTGCTGGATGAGGCGGGACTCGAGCTCGGGGAACTCCACGCCCGCGGCGGGCGCGCCGATCGCCACGTCGAGCTCGGTCACGGCCTGGAGGACGCCGAGCCCGGCGAACTTGTCGATGCTCGCCTCGATCTGGCTGATCGAGGTGTCGAGGCCGATGTGGGTCTGGTGGCCAACGCCGTCGACCGGGACGCCGTCGGCGAGCATGCCCGAGACGAGGTTGTAGAGGTTGTCGCGCTTGGCCGGGTTGTGCGTGCCGTAGTCGTTGATGAACAGCTTCACCTCGGTCGCGCCGACGGCGTCGAGCTGCTCGCGGGCGATCCGGAAGGCGTGCGAGATGTACTCGGGGCCCTGGAAGATCTGGAACCAGCGGCTGTTGCGGTAGACCTCGGTCGCGTTGTCGCTGATGACCTCGTTGACGACGTCCCAGGCCTGGATGCGGTCGCCGTAGTGCGCGGCGATCGCGCCGATGTGCGCTTCGAGGCGGTCGAGCATGATCTGCTGGTCCTCAGGCGTGCTGCCAAGGGGCTCACCGGCATTGGCATGCCCGGCGGGGTAGGTGAACCACCAGTCGGGGACCTGGCTGTGCCACAGGAACGTGTGCCCGTAGACCTCGATGCCGTTCGCCTCGGCGTGCTCGACCAGCTGGTCGGCCGCGGCGAAGTCGAACACGCCCTCGGTCGGCTGGATCGCGTCGGGCTTCATGTGGTTCTCGGCCGTGATCTGGTTGAAGTGCTTGTTCAACAGGTCAACGGTGGGGGCGGCGAGGTCGCGCGGGTCGACCGCCGCGCCGAAGCGGAAGTCCTCGGCGAGGACGTCCTTGACCGAAGGAATGGACGGGTCGACGCCGGGCGGGGTGAGCTCGGTGATCACGACGTTGTCGATCGAGTAGGCCGCCTCGGGCGTGGGGGACTCGACGTAGAGCGTGAGGGCGTCGGCGGCCGAGGCGATCGCGTACTCGCCGGTCAGCTCGGTCCACTCGGTGCCGACGGCGGCCTGGTACACGACGCTGTCGTACGACGTGGTCCCGCCCGATTCGCGCTGCACCGTGGTCGAGACGGCCGTCCCGGCGGCGGCCGCGTTGAAGCGGACGTCGAGCGAGATCTCGTAGGTGCCACCGGGAGCGATGAGCCCGGTGAGGTCGAGGGACGGGCCGTGCCAGTCGGCGGTGCGGCCCGCGGTGTGGAGCGCGCCGTCCTCGACGGTGAGCGTGACGGGACCGCGCGGGGCCCAGGCGCCGACGGTGCCGTCGGCGAAGTCGGCGGTGTAGACCGCGGTCGTTTGGGCGACGGCGGGGCTGCCGAAGGCGAGCGCGGCGGGGAGGACCAGCGCTCCGGCTCCGGCGGCGATGGCGCGCAGGCGCTTTCGCGGCGATCGGGGGTGGTGTTCCATGGCTGTGCGGCTCCAGTGCGGAGGAGGGAAGCGAAGACTTTCTGAAAGTTTCGGAATATTCCATGAAACTTCCAAGCTGTGCCATGGTAAGTGGGATATCAACAGTTGTCAATCAGGAGATGTCCGATCAGCCAATGACCTGCAAGAACCCGCTCACCTTCGCCGCCGCATCCAGCATCGCCAGACCCCGCTCGGTCAGCCTCCGGCCCCAGCCGTCGAGCGCCGCCGCCAGCTCCTCGGTCCCGCCCGCCGTCCGCACCTGCCGCACCACCACCGCGATCTGCCCCAGCGGATAGTCCCCGCGCCGCAAGAGGTGCGCCAGCTCCGCGTCCCGCACGTCCTCGTTGCGGTACCACCGGTACCCGGTGCCCGGCCCGCGCTCCGGGGCCAGAATCCCCGCGTCCTCCCAGTTCCGGACGGTCGCCGCCGTGACACCCAGCCGCCGCGCCAGTTCCCCCACCGTGAGCGGCGCGGACCCGGTGAACCGCGCTGGCGGCGGCTCGCTCGTGAGGTGCCCGATCGCGGCGCGCACCGCGTCCAGGGTCTCGCGGTCGCGCACGAGCTGCACGTGCCCGCGGTCGATCTCCGCCAACGCGCGCTCCCGATCACCTTCATTGAGCGCCTGCATGATCCGGCCCGCCGCCGCGTGCCCGTACGCCGGGACCAGCGCCAGGAACGCGCGCAGCGCCGCCGCGTGCGCCTCGGTGTAGACCCGGTACCCGCTCGCCGTGCGCGAGGCCGCCGGGAGGAACCCGTCGCGCTCGTAGTTGCGGACCGCCTGGGTCGAGAGCCCGTGCTCGCGGGCGAGGTCGGAAGGCCGAAAGGTGTCCACAGGTCCAAGACCCTAGCCGATTCGCGGTTCCGCTGAAGCCCGTTGCGGCCGTACGCTTGAGAGGACCCTCGGAGTCCCCTGGAGCGCCCGTGAACAGCATCCCGAACGACCCGAACGCCCTCTACGACAAGCCGCACTCGGTCGACCTCGCCCAGGTCATGATGGTCTTCCAGTACTTCATGCTGGTCAGCGTGAGCGTCGGGGTCGGGCCCCGGCTCTTCAACTGGTTCAAGGGCGAGACCGAGGGCGTGCCGCTCCTGGCCGACATCGAAGCGGCCATCGACATCGGCTCGAGCTACCCGATCGCGGTGGTACTCCCGCTGCTCGTGGTCTTCACGGCCCCCTACGTCTGGGTCGTGCTCGCTCTCGGCCTGGGCCGCAAGTGGGCCCGCGTCGCCGCGATCATCGTGGTCCCGGTGAACACCTACATCGGCATCGGCGCGGTCGTGCGCACCTACGGCGAGGTCTGGGCCCTCATCGTCTCCCCACTATGGATAGTGATCGCCCTCTGCGTCCTCGGCGGCCTCCTCTCCCGCACCGGCCGCCAGTGGTTCCGCCAGGACGGCTGGGAGCCCTGGTACCTCCGCTACGAGATCGACCGCCTCCAGCAGGCCGCCACCCCCCGCCGCCCGCCCCCGCGCCGCCGCCGCTACCGAACCCCCCACGACCCCAACCAACCCGACGCCGACTGACGGGAACGGGCCCGGTGACCAGGTCACCGGGCCCGCTGTTCGGAGAAGGCTACGTCGCGAGCACGAAGTCCGCCGCGGTCACGCCGTTCAGGACGACGCCGACATCGGCTGCGGCCGAACCGGACGCGCTCACCGCCTCGAACCGCGCGGTCCCCGAGCCCGGCGCGAAGGTCCAGAACCGGCCCTGCGCGTCCGAGACGCCGTGGTGGCCCGAAGCGGTGTGGGTGACCACGGCGCCCGCGACGGGCGCCCCGCTCTGGTCGGTGACCGTGCCCCGGACCAGCCCGCCCGGGACCGGCTCGCAGTCGGCGGTGCCGCCCACGAGGACGTCGTCGATCTGCCACCAGTAGCCGGTGCGGTAGGCGTGGTAGTAGTGGAACTTGAGCTGGGCCTCTTGCGCTGCGGCCCAGGCGGTCAGATCCACGGTCACCGTCGTGTCGAGGACCGGCTGGGCGGCCGCCCAGACCTCCTGCCAGGTCAGCCCGCCGTCGGTGCTGATCGACACGTCCGCCCGCGAGTACGGGGCGTACATCGAGAAGTCGGTGGCGAAGGACAGCACCGGCTGCGGGGCGCTCGACAGGTCGAACACCGGCGAGACGAGGTCGGTGTCCATGGTGCCGCCGCCCGGAGGTTCGGCGTAGGCGAAACCGCCCGAGCCCGGCGTGCGGTTGCCGGTGCCGTCGGAAGCGAAGCGCCACGGCTGCGGGCCGCCGTGGTTGACCACGGTCCAGCCCACCGGAGAGGTCTCGAAGCCGGAGCCGAGCGGCGCGAACGCGTAACCCGGTGCGGTGCAGCCTGCTTCGACCGGCACCTCGACCCGCATGTCGGCGGCGTCCGCGTCGACGCGGACGGTCTGGTACCCGCTGTACTCGGTCTCGACGACCAGCTCGACGCCGCCCGCGGGCAGCGTCAGCTCGAACCGCCCGGTGAACGGGTCGGTCGTGGTCGACACCTCGCCGCCCGCCGAACCGACCGTGGCCGCCAGCGGCCAGCCGTGGCCCGAACCGTCGACCACCGTGCCGGTGACCACCGTGGTGGCGAGCGGGGTCAGCACCGCGTTGAACACGGCCGCCTGGCCCGCCGCCACAGTGACCGTCCCGGTCGCGGGCGCGTAGCCGAACTTGGTCACCGTGACCGCGTGCTGCCCGGTGAGGGCGAACGACACGTCGTACTTCCCGTCGGCCCCGGTCGTGGCGCGGCGGTCGAACGTGCCGTCGAAAACCAGGTCCGCACCGTTGAGCGGCGTGCCGTCGGCGGCGGTGACAGTGCCCGCGATGGAACCGGACTCGCCGTCCGGGAGCGCCTGCGCCGCGGCGAGCGCGTCGATACGGCCGTAACCGTGGACGTTGTTCGCCTCGGCGGTGCCGCCGCACTGATCGTCCACTGTGTATCTCGCTGACCCAGTGAGCATCTCGTAGACCAGGCCGTAGTCGCCCCGGAGCGCGGGTTCGGCCTCCATCATGAGGGCGATCGTGCCCGCCACGTGCGGCGCGGCCATCGACGTGCCGCTCTGCGAGCCGTAGCCGCTGCCGGGCACCGAGGAGAGGATGCCCTGGCCGGGGGCGGAGACGTCCGGCTTGACCCGGCCGTCGCTGGTCGGCCCGCGGGAGGAGAACTCGGCGATGGCGCCGCTGGAGTCGTAGGCGCCCACGGCGATCACGTCCGCGTAGCCGCCCGGGGAGTTGGTGGTGAGGCAGGCCGGCCCGCTGTTGCCCGCGGCGAAGACGGGGATGATCCCGGCCGCGTGCCACAGCGCCACGATGTCCTCGTAGTACGGGTCGTGGTCGGAGGCCTCGCGGCCCCAGGAGTTGTTGATGATGTCGGGCGCCTTGGACGGGTCGGGGTTGTTCCCCGCGGCGTCGGTGGGCGCGACCATCCACTGCCCGGCCTTCAGCACCGATTCCATGCTGGAGCCGTAGTAGTTGGCGGCGATCCACTCCGCGCCGGGCGCGACGCCGATCTGGTTGCCCGCGCCGTCGTCGCCGACCATGGTGCCCACCGTGTGGGTGCCGTGGTTGCTGAGGTCGCACGGCGCGGCGCCGCAGGAGCCCTCGACGTCGTAGAAGTTGTAGTCGTGGGTGAAGGTGCCGTCGCCGTTGTTGCCCCGGTACTGCTCCACGAGCGCCGGGTGGTCGTACTGGACGCCGGAGTCGATGCTGGCGACGACCACGCCCTCGCCGGTGGCGCCCAGCTGCTGCCAGGCGTCGGGGGCGTTGATGTCGTCGAGCCCCCAACCGACGGACGCGGGCGCGAGCCCGGCCTCGGCAGGGACCGGTTCCACAGTGACGACCTCGGGGGCGTCGACGACCCTCGCGACCTCGTCGAAGGCGGTGACGGTCTCCAGCAGATCGGTGCCGCCGGTCACCTTGACCGACGATGAGGCCCAATAGGTCTCGTACTCGACGCCCGCCGCTTCGAGCTCGGCGATCAGGTCAGCCTGAGAGGACTCGGCGAACGCCTTCGCCGCCGCGTAGGCGGCCGCGCCCTTCTCTGCCTTCGTCTCGGCGCGGTAGGCCGCCGAGTAGTCCGGGCTGCCTTCGAACTGCACCCAGCTCTCGGCCTCCCCTTCGGCGTCGATCTCGGCCAGCAGCGCGGGATCGACTTTCTGCTCGATCAGTGCGTTCGCATCGGACTCGGTCTGCCCCAGAGCGGGCGCGGCTGCGGCGACAGCCGATGATAGCGCTCCCACGAGACAGGCGGCGAGTACGCGGCGCCAATGTTCCTTACGTGACAAGACGGCTCCTTGCTCGGCGGTAGCGGCGCCGGGGTGGTCGGCGCCGATCGCGATCGGGTTCGCACGAGCATGCGATTCCCTTGCGTCCCAACATGACAGGCCATCACCGCGCATCAAAATGGATATACCGACGAAACTACGAGGAACCGCAAGGAATCCACCTCGCAAGTGCTGCAACTCACACCACGCCGAACACAGGACGACAGCCCCGCCGCATCGGCGGGGCCGTCGGCTGGTCTCGGTCGTTGCGCCCCAATGTTTCTGAACTGTCGGATTGCCAACAGTCCAACCTGCTGTTTCACCTTGAGGCGGTGCCCGGTTCTCCCTAGTCTCGACTCATGGCTGACACCAAGGACGTCTATCTCGGCGAGTTCAAGCGCGGTCCGGCGGTCTTCACGGTCTTCCAGACCGCGAAGGACCCGAAGGTGATCCGAGTCGACTGCAAAGACAACGGCGGCGGCCCGAATCCCACTGCCACCTTCGAAGAGGGCATCGACGACTCGCCCTACTGGCACGGCGCGTGGAACCGCGACAAGTGGTGCCCCTGGATCGTCGCCGAGACCCGCAGGATCGCCAAGAAGCCGCGCTGAAGCGGAGCACTCCGCAACAGGCCCGACCGATCCCGGTGGGGAGACCGGTCGGCCCGTCTCGTCATTCCGCCGGCTCGGCCAGTTCGCGGGCGCGGACGGCCATTTCCGGGTTGCCGAGCCGGTCGTAGGCCGCGGCGAGGGTGTTGAGCAGCAGCGTCCGCTCGTCCTCGCCGGTTCCGGCGAGGAACGTGTCGAGGTCCGCGCCGCTGGTCGGCGCGAACCCTCCGACAGCCACGATCCCGGGGGCGAGGACCGCATCGCGGTGGTTGAGCTGGGCGTCGAGCTCGTACATCAGCTCCGTGATCCGGGGAAGCTCCTCGACCCGCTCCGGGTGCTGCGCGAACCACCAGAGCGCGGCCGTGCGCGGCTGGCTCAGGAGCCGTCCGAGGCGATCGGCGTTGCTCATCCGCTTGTCGTGCAGCCGGGTCTCCATGTCGAGCGTGAACTCGGCAAGTTCCAGTTCCTGCGCCAGGGCGAGAGCCTCCGGGGCGACGCTGACCAGGTCGAACTCGGCCTTGAAACCGAGCGCGCCGTCGCGTGCCCATCGCCACGCATTGAACTTGTCGTTCAGCGGCAGGTGCAGGTACTCGCTGACGGTGAGCGAGTGCCCGGCGGTGACGGACTGGGCGACCCGGTGGATCTCCCATTCCAGGACCCGCCGCACGTCCTCGCCGATCCGGATGTCGCCCTTGAGGATGTACTGGACGGAAACGGAGCAGGAGAACTTGAGCGCTGGGAGGGCGCTCGGCAGTTCGAGCACGGTCTTGTACTCGTGCATCGGGGGCGGCTCGACCGATGCGGCGACGGGTTCGACCGCTCCGGTCCAGCCTTGGTAGACCTTCCATCCGAAGAACGCGAGGACGGCGAGGACGAGGACGATCAGCATGATCCAACTGGCCATTACATCGAGACCTTTGCTTGAGTGAGGAGGTCGGCGAGCTGGTCGCGCAGGACCAGCACGTCGGGTTCGGCGGCGCGCCCTGTCCAGGCCCGTTCGCTGAGGGCCTGCGAAAGCTGCCCGAGGGTCCAGAAGTTCTCGACCGCCGAGGCGAGATGCCCGGCGATCGGCGCCCTGTACTCGGGCGGGGCTGCGGCGGCGAAGTCCAGCCAAGCGGCGACGGTGTCGCGCACGAGGCTCGGGCTCGCATCGGTGAGCAGGGCCCGCCACAGCGAGGCGACGGCACCGAACGGGTCGCGGGCCAGCCAGTCGCCGGACCATCGGGCGCGGACCTCGTCGTCCCTGATCAGGGCGACGAGGACTACCGGCGCCATGATCCGGAAGTCGGCGTCCTGCGAGGCCCACTCGGCGAGCGGCTCGATCACGGTCTGCGGCGCGAGTGACCCGGCGGCCCTGGCGAACGCGCCGAGCGCGTCGTCCACGACGGCAAACGCATCCGACTTCAGCAGATGCCGCAGCCGGGTGAGCGCGTTGCGGGGGAAGCGGGTCGCGTACTCGGGGTCCCCGCAGACCTGTGCGACCGTGCGCTGCAAGGCGATCGAGACTCCGGAGCGGTGGTAGGACCACTGCCAGAGCTGGCTGCGGACCTGCTGGCCGATCGCGGGGTCGATCGCCCCGGCGAGGAGCAGGCCCGCGGCCAGTTCCCGGCGGAGTCTCGTGCCCGAACCGGCTCCGGCGATCGAGGCCGCCCGCGCGACGACCAACTCGGCCGCTCCGGTGGCCGAGGCGAAATTGAGCAGCCTCGGCAGCAGGACCGCCAGCGTGTCGTCCTCCAGTTGCTGGGGACGGAGGAGCTGGTCGAGCCAGGACCGGATCGGGGCCCTCCAGGTGGGGAACTGCGCCCATGCATAGGGCAGCACCGCTTCTCCGAGCCGCGTGTTGGCGAACACGCCGCTCTTCTCGACGAGCACCGTCTCCAGCGCCGCGAAGCGCTGGTTCAGGCTCTGGCCCCGCAGTACCGAAGGGTCGGTCTCCTCGCCTGCGATCTCGGCCAGGGCGTCGGCGGCGGTGGCGATCGAGGCGCGCTCGGCGCCGGAGAGTGCAGCGGTCGCAAGGAAGAGCGCCCGGGCGTCACCACTCGCGATCCGGCCCTCGAAGAGAGCGCCGAGTTCCGCGGAGTACGAGTCCAGACAGGACATGACCGATGCGAGCAGCCCGTCCCGGTCGGCATCGGGCGGCGCGCTGTCGAGGACCGCCGCGATCTGCGCGGCCCGTGGCGGCCACTGGTCCGCGATCAGGTCGATGAACCGGTCGTCGCCGCGCATCTGCCGCAGCAGTTCAGGACGGCGCATGCGCTTCGCCATCACCGCCACCGGATCGGGCCTGCCGATGCGGTGCACCGCATCGGGGACTACGCGCTCGGCTGCGGGACGGCTCGTGTCGCCGATTGCGACGACCAGGTGGGAGTCCTGTTCGTCGAGCGCGATCTGGATCTCTTCGAGCCGCTCGGCGAACCGCAGCGCGAGGTCGTGGTCGTGGGAGATGTCGAGCAGCAGCACGCTCGGATGCCTGAGGTCGCCGAGCTCCTCGACGAGTTCGTCCTGGTCGGCGGTGAACAGCTCCTCCGCACGGCGGCTGGGAAGCTCGGCGGCGAACGCCCGCCAGCGCTGGCGGGCGGCCGTCGTGAGCCCGGTCCGGGCGCCTCCCGCGAGTATCAGCAGCCGGGTCCTTCGCAGGACTGCAAGGTCGCGGTCGAGGTCCGGCGGCGGGACGACCAGCTGCAGTTCACGGTCTCGCCGTTGGGGATCGGAGGCGTACCGAATCCGCCGCCGCAGGGCGCTGACACTGAGGTAGTAGTTGTGCTGGTCGCCGCCGAAGGCGTTGACGGCGCCCCCTTCCGCGGCGCTGACCTCCCCGTGGAAGACGTTGCCGGCCATGGACTCCGGGGCTTCGGTGTCGCTCATTCGCGTTCCTTCCGCTGGCGCGGAGCGGGACGCTCCTCGTAGTTGTGCTGGTCGCCGCCGAAGGCGTTGACCGTGCCCCCTTCCGCGGCGCTGACCTCCCCGTGGAAGACGTTGCCGCGGTGGACCTTGCGGCTGTGGTCGTCGTGAGTGGAGCGGTCGACCCGGACTCGGTTGCCGGAGCCGACGCCGATGGCGTCGCGACCGATTCCGCCGACCCGCGCTGACCCGTCGTGGAGGTCGCCGCCGACCGGGCCGACGGTCGAGGACTGCCCGCCCATGCGCAGACGGACCTCGGCTTCACCGCGTTCGACGGCGTCCTCGAGCGGCTCGACCGACGCGTCTTCGGCGGCCTCGGAAAGGGGGAGGTTCGACAGGCCGTACCGCAGGAGGTATCCGGAAGGCGAGGGCACGTGGAGGTACGCCTCGGCGTGGTAGTCCTTGTCCTGCATGTCGACCGGCACCCGCACGAACTCGGTCGACCGCCGCCAGCCGGGGTCGGGGCCGACGGTGCCGGTGATGACGGCCGGCGTCACGGCGACCGCCAGGAACGTGGCGTTCTCGTCCGAGTTCTCCAGGAGCATCTTGCAGACCTTGGAGTCGCCGATGCGGCACGCGTCGATGATCACCTGGTTGGGGGCGACGTCGACGCGTTCGTCGGCGATCCCCTGGATCGTGCCCACCGCGATGCCGAGGCGCATCCTGATCAGCCCTTCGCCGCGGTGGTGGCGTTCGCGGAGGAGGAGCTGCAGGGCCTGCGGGAGGCCGTCGACGATGGCGCGGAGGTACGCCTTCGGGAAACCGGCCACGATCCCGTCGCCGGAGTTCTGGCAGAACTCGCGCTCGCTCCAGGCCCGCTGGAGGTCGGTCCCGAGAAAGGCGGCCTCGATGTCGTTGCGGAAATCCGAGGCGATCCGGGTGCGCTCGGTGTCGGTGTAGGCGCTGAACTTCCGGATGTCGAATGCCAGGACGGCGACTTCGCGGGTCTCGGTCTTTCGTTGGGCCGGAATGGCTTCAGGGTGCATCGTGCTCCTCGGTATCGGCTCGGTTCAGGTCCGGTCCTCTGATCCTCAGGCGACCGCCGAGGACGCGATGCGCAGTACTGCGCACCAGCACCTGTGACGCGAGGCACTTTCAGCGAAGGTGGGCCCGCCGGGAGAGCGCCGCCGGATCGCGGACCGTGATGAGGGAGGGCTTCGTGTGTACGAGCCCGATGTCCTTCCAGCGTGCGACGAGCAGGTTCACCGACCGGAGGCTCACGCCGAGCGACTCGGCGATGAGGCGCTGGCTCATCGGGACCGTGGGATTCGATCGGCCCGGATCGGCGTTGAGGACCTCGAGGAAGAGCTGTGCCAGGCGCTGCTCGGCGGGCAGGTTGGCCGCCCTCCAGACGCGTTCGCCGACCTGCCGGGCCTTGCTGAGGATGTAGTGCTGCAAGGTGTCCCGCAACCGCTCCCGGTCGATGAAGCCTGCGAAGGCGGACGCTTCGAGTGTCACGACGGTGCCGTCTTCGAGGGTCCACACCGACGCGCTGTGCTCGCCGCGGTCGTGCTGCGCGTACTCGCCGATGAGGTCGCCCGGTCCGCGGACGGCGACGAGGACTTCGTTGCCGCTTTCGTCGGTGTAGACGACCCTGACCCGGCCCCGGTCGATCGCGTGGACGATGCGGCTCGGCGCGCCTTGGTCGAGCAGCCGGTCGGCGGCGGGAACCGCGCGACGGCTGCCGTGGGAGAGGAGGGCGTTCCATCGCTCGGCGCCGATGAGTGCCTGGAATCCGCGGCTATGGAGGTTTTGCGGGGTAGGGGCCATCGGATCTTCATAGCGATTGCGGCCGTTACGTTCTGTCGGAATAACGACACTGAAAGTGTGATTCATTCAGATTGCCCGGCCGGGGTGGGGGGATTGTGGAGGAATCTTTGGTGAGGCTAAGGTCACAGGGGCAGTCGAGTGGAAGGGAAGTGCTGTGCGCAAACTCAGGCTTGTCGCGGTGGCGTCGGTCGGGCTCTTGGCTTTGGGGGCCTGCGGAAGCGAGCAGGGGGCCGCGATGTTCGTCGGCGACCAGCGCGTCACGGAGGCCACACTCGACGGTTATGTCGACGGCGAGGTCGACATGTACCTCGAACAGGGCGCGACGATCGAGGAGATCAGCTACGCCGACAGCCGCCAGAAGGCCGCGTTCATCGTGCTCTTCGCCGAGCTGGGCCAGGCCATGGGCCTGGAGGCCCCCGACACGAACAGCGCCGCGGACGAATTCGAGGCCCGGTACATCGAAGCCGCCGCGTACTACGACGAGATCGCCGCCGCGGCCGAGCCGCGCGCGATGACTGAAGAAGAGAGCGCGGCCCTGAACGCGGCCGTCGCGGGCGACCAGAACCTCCTGCAGCGCGCGGTCGAGGGCTGGGCCACCTCCGAGCAGCTCACCGAAGAGCAGTTCGCCGAGTTCAGCACCGCCGCGCAGGCCGACCCCTCGATCCTCAACGAGGTCGTGCGCATGTGGGGCGAGCAGCAGGCGGGCTTCGCCGACGACCTGAACGGCTACATCGCCGAGTACGACGTGGCCGTGAATCCGCGCTACGGCGCGCTCGACATCAGTCCGCTCGTGGGCGTGTTCGAGGTCGAGGTGCCGCAGCGTTGAGCGAGATCACCTGGCTCCTGACCTCCCCGCGCATCCCCGCCGGGCTGCTCACCGTCGAGGCCTGGGACGCCCTGCAGGACGCCGAATCCGTGGCCGCGTTCTTCGAGAGCCCCACGGTCGAGGCCGTGCGGGACGCGGGGATCGACGTGGAGCTCGTCGAGGACGCCGCCGAGTTCATCGAGTCCGGCGGGGTCTGGATCGTCGGCGAGGACGGCGACGAGGAGCTGCGCGAAGCGCTCGCCGAGTACGTCGCGGGCGGCGAGATCGAGCTCGAAGTCGTCTACGGCTCCTGGGACCCGCCCGGCGCGCGCCTGCTGGACCTCGTCGAGGCCGTGGCGCGGCTGCACGCCGAGGACGGCTGCCCGTGGCACCACGAGCAGACCCACGAGACCCTCGGCCCGTACCTGCTCGAGGAGTCGTACGAGGTCCTGGACGCCATCGCCGGGGGCGACCCCTCAGAGCTCCGCGAAGAGCTCGGCGACCTCCTGTTCCAGCCGCTCCTGCACGCCTCGCTCGCCGAGGACTTCGACATCGACGACGTCGCGGGCGACCTGGTCGAGAAGATCATCCGCCGCCACCCGCACGTGTGGGGCGACGCCGACCCGGACGACCTGTACGAGCACTGGAACGAGGCGAAGGCCGCCGAGAAGCCGCACCGGGACCACCCGGCCGACGGCGTCTCGCGGCAGCTGCCGTCGCTGTCGTTGGCCGCCAAGGTCATCGAGCGCTTCCACGACCAGGGCGAGCCGCTGGAGCTGCCGGAACTGCCCGACGGCCTCAAACTCGAGGCCGACGAGGTGGGCGACTTCCTGCTCGCCGCCGTAGCGGCCGCCCGCGCCGCCGGAGTCGACCCCGAACTGGCGCTGCGCAAGTCGATCACCGAGCGCGCGGATCTGGACCGCCTCGACCCGCAGGGGCACGTCGCGGAATCGATCGAGCACTAGACGGGCAGGCCCTTAACCGTTCAACCGTAACTTCACAATAATGTTCTCGCGGCCATTAACAATGGCCGCTATCTCTGCTGTGGTCGATCGCATGCCATCCGGTGACGCAAGTGCCAGAGGCCCGAAAGGCCCGGCCACCGACTACAAGGTCCAGTTCCCCGGGCCTGCAGGCAACCATGTCGTCGAGGCCGCGCTCAAGCGCAGCCTTTCCTTGGCGCTGACCGTGAAGCAGGAGGTCGGCGCGCCCGACCACGACTCGCTGGCCTGGAAGCGCCGTTCGCGGACGAAGGCGCGGGCCCGACTTGGTCGGGCCCGCGCCTCGTTTCTTCAAGGGGGGCTTACGGTCCTACCCGGCGGGAATCTCCGGCACGGCGTCCTCGTCGTACTCGGGGGCGGGCATGGCCCGCAGGATCTCGCCGAGCATGTCGGCGTCGATCGGAGCGTCGTCCTGCCAGGAGACCCACATGCCGACCGCCCAACCCTCGGGCGAGTACCGCGTCGCGTAGAACTCGTGCTCGGTGTAGGGCGTCCAGTCCTCCCCGGCTTGGGGCTCTTGGCTGACGTTGAGCTCTTGGAACGTCCAGAAGGTTCCGTCGTCGTCGGTCCAGGAGTTGCAGTCGAACCCCTCGCCGCAGACCTGCAGGTGCGGATCCCAGTGGCCGGTCTCCGAGTAGCCCGGAATCCATCCGCCCGGCAGGTAGTACCGCAGGTCGAAGTAGATGTCCTGGGTGGTCTCGTCGACGGTGGTCTCGAACGGGAGGGTGCCGCTGTTGCCGTACGAGCGCTGAATGACCAGGCCGCGGCCGGTGATGCCCAGCGATCGGGCGTCGCCGGTGCCGAGGGTCGCGTCGGGGTAGAGGTCCTGGAGCGCCTCCCGCGCGCCCTCGTAGCTGCTCTGCGCCTGGTCTTCGGCCTCCTGCGATTGCGCCCAGGCGTCGTTCTCGTCGATCCAGCCCATCGGGACCTCGATCAGCTCGCCCACCGGGGCAAGCTCGGAGGTGTCGAACTCGAACTCGGGCATCGCCAGCGCGGCGGCCCTGAGACCTTCCAAGTCGAGCGGGTAGTCCGTGCCCGAGCAGTTCTCCCAGGAGGTGCGCAGGCCGGTGCCGTTCGGGTAGACCACCGCGATATCGGCGGCGCAGCCGTGGTCGGCGACCATCAGGATGCGGCCGTCGTCGAGCTCCTCGCTGGTGAACTCGGGCGCTTCCTCGGTGAAGTAGGGGCCGTCGCTGATGAGGTGCTGCGGGAACAGCTGCTGGGTGATCGGTCCGGGCTCGGCGGTCCAGCCGCCGGGCAGCAGCACCTTGAGCTCGAAGACGGTCCGCAGCCCCGAACCCTCCTCCTCGGATTCGCCGCCACCGATGGTGCGCAGGTAGGTCTGGCTGTAGTTGCCGGGTTCCTGCTCCGCGTTGACGTGCATGCCGCTCTGCTCGGCCATGCACTCGTCGATGTCCGCCTGCGTGCCGCCCTCTTCGCCGAAGTAGGAGCAGTCCTCCTCGTCGGCGGTGTTCGCCGGGTCGTTCCATACCCCGCCGGCGGCGAGGAGCTGGCCGAACGCCTCGGTAGCCGCGTCCTTGACAGTCGTGACCTCCTCAGACGGCTCGTACGCTGAGAACTCGTCCCCGCCGCTGGCCTGGCCCCAGTCCTGGCGGTAGGGGTACCCGGCCATCGCCGGGTCCTCGATCGTCTCCTCGGCTGCGGGCGGGGTGGTGCCGCCGGTCGAGTCTTCGGCAGGGTCGGTGCCAAGGTCGGGCAGTCCGACCACGGTCAGGGCGAGCACCCCGGCCACCGCGGCCACACCGGTGGTCGCGGCGCCGCCGAGCACGGCGCGGTGGCGGCGGCGCGCGCGGTAGCCGTCGCGCACGATCCGGTCGAGGTCGAGTTCACTTGCCGGTGGCGGGGATTCGGACATGGCGGTGCGGAACATCGCGCCTGGATCGTCTTGCAGGTTCATCGCTCTTCGCTTCCTTCCGCTATGCCCGGGCCAGGACGGGGGAATCGTTGAGGAGCTCTTTCAGCTTGCGCAGGCCCTTGGCGGACTGGCTCTTCACGGTTCCGGTCGAACAGCTCATGGCGGTCGCGGTCTCATCGACGGACAGTTGCTCCCAGTAACGGAGTACGAGCGTCGCGCGCTGCCTGGCGGGCAGCAGGTTCAAAGCCGCCAGCAGTTCCATCCGCACGTCCACAACCTCTTGTGGACGTGCGAGTTCCTGAACGGGCAGTTCAGAACTGGTCCGCTCGCGGCGGACCCAGGCCAGGCGTCGATGGGATATGTACACGTTGGTGACGATCTTGCGGACGTACGCCGGAGCACCGCCCGGCTCGACTCGCCGCCATGCCGCGAACATCTTGGTCAACGCCTTCTGCACGATGTCGTCGGCCTCGAACCAGTCCCCGCACAGCAGGTACGCGTACCTGCGCAGACTCTCGCGCTGGGCGATGGCGAAGGATCGGAACTCGGCCTCTTGCTGCTCCTCTGACTTCACAGGGCCTCTTTCAGGTGACGGGTCGGTGCCGGGCCGGCCGCGGTGTGGTGGATTCGGCGTGGCCCGACACGCCTAGTACGCCAGAACCCGCCCCGGGGTTGCCCGCCGACCTCCCCGAATCCCCTCGTTGCCCCCATCACAGGAACCCGTTTGTCGCGCCCCGAGCGCATCCGGTACAGTTGTCTCTCGTCGGCGCCTGCAGCATTGAGGCGCTAAGACACCATTGGGGTATGGTGTAATTGGCAACACGGCGGTTTCTGGTTCCGTTGTTCTTGGTTCGAGTCCAGGTACCCCAGCCATAAAAAGTAATCTTGTAAACTACGAACGGCCCGCCTAGCGGGCCTTTTGTTTTGCCTGGTGCAATGGGTCAAGGCCCGCCGGAATCCGGCGGGCCTCTGCTGTGTGCGGGGACTTAGGTCACTTCGAGGTTGGCCATCATGCCCATGTCCTCGTGTTCGGCGTTGTGGCAGTGGAAGAGGTAGCGGCCGCGGTAGCCGTCGAAGCGGGTGATGATCTCGGCGGATTCGCCGGGGCGGAGGGAGACGGTGTCCTTGAGCCCGGCGTCGTGGGGGAGGGGGTCGCCGTTGCCGCGGGAGAGGATGCGGAAGCCGACGAGGTGGAGGTGGACGGGGTGGTGGACGTCGGCGATGAGGCGCCAGACCTCGACGTCGCCGAGGTTGACGGTGACGTCGGTGCGGCCCGGGTCGAAGGGGAGGCCGTCGATGACCCAGCCGTGGCGGCCGTTCATGCGTCCGGCGCGGAAGGCGATGTCGCGGACGGTGGCGGCCGCTGAGCGGTCCCATTCGGGGAGGTCGTCGGCGAGGGTCTCGGGGATCGGGGTGCGCTCGCCCTCGCGGACGACGTGGAACGCCATGACGTCCGCGGTTCGGCCCGAGCCGAGGCGGTTCACGAGGCGCACTGTCGTGCTGACCGGGATATCGGTGAAGTCGATCAGCAGGTCGTAGCGTTCCGCGGGCGCGATCGGGAGGCGGTCGTGGCTGACCGGGGCCGCCAGGAGGCCCTGGTCGGCGCCGATCTGGACGAGCGGGAGGGTCCGGCCGTCCTCGGCGACGGCCTCGAGTTCGTAGTGCCTCGCGTTGGAGGCGTTGAGGACGCGCAGGCGGTAGAGCCCGGTGTCGACCTCGTGCACGGGCCAGGGCGCGCCGTTCACGAGGATCACGTCGCCGAGGACACCCGCGGTGAACGGCTCCTCGACGCCGATCTCGCCGGTCAGGGTCGGGTCGAGCGAGGGGTACTTGAGCTGGCCGTCGGCGTCGAAGGCGCGGTCGGCGATCATGAGCGGGATCTCGCGGTCGCCGCGGGGCAGGTCGAGGGCGTCCTCGACGTCGTCGCGCACGAAGTGGAGCCCGGCGAGGCCGCGCCAGATCGCCGGGGCGGTGAAGTCCATGCGGTGGTCGTGGTACCAGAGCATGGTGGCGCGTTGGTCGAGCGGGAAGCCGTACTCGCGCTGGACGTTCGTGATGACGGCGAGGTCGTCGGTCATGCTGTGGCCCTGATGGTGAGCGGCCGCGCCGGTCCAGCCCTCGGGGAGGACGAGGTCGGTCGGGTACCCGTCGGAAGAGGCCGGGGTGCGGCCGCCGTGGAGGTGGACGACGGTGGGGACGGGCAGCTCGTTGCGGTGCGCCACAGTGACATGGCGCCCGCGCCGCGACTCGATGGTGGGTCCGGGGAATGTGCCGTTGTACGTCCACAGTCGAGTGGAGTAGCCGGGGATGATCTCCGCTTCGGTCTCCATCTGCACCATCTCGTACCGGTCGCCCTCGCCGTCTGACGAGACGGGCGCGAGCACCGCCGGGATCGGCAGCGGCACCGAGAACGCCTGGGGCAGGGGCAGATCGCTCACGAGCTGGTCGCCGGTCTCCGGCTTGTGGCGCGCCCACGCCGCCGAGAGCGCCAGGCCGCCGACCGCGACGGCGCCGAGTCCTGCGCCGATGCCCAGCAGGCGGCGCCGCGACACTTCAGGCATCGGTCCGCACCGCCTTCGCGCGGCGCGGCAGCGGCCGCATCCACAAGGCCGCGAACATGATCGTGATCCCCGCGATGAGCGCGACGCCGAGCGGGAGGTGCAGCCACAGGGCCCCTTCCAGCCCGGCGAAGTACTGCGCCGTCACCCCCGCCATGAGGGCGAGCGAGGCCCAGAAAGGCCAGGCCCGGCGCACCCGGACCCACACCGCGACGGCCGTGCCGATCTGCGCGATGCTGATGAACGACACCAGGTCAGCGCCCATCACGTGCCACGAGAGGCCGTCGAAGTCGCCGCTGAGGTACACGCCTGCGAACACCGGCTGGCCGAAGCCGCCGATCAGGAAGAGGGTCGCGACCGACCGCAGGACCCAGCCGCTGACGGCGGTGCGCGCTGGTTCAGGAGGGGCGTCGGTAGCTTCGAGGGTTCGTTCCACGCCATCGAGGGTATGACCGCGCGGTTAAGACTTCAAAGACCAATATCGCTATGGTGCTATAACACCGGAGGCATGAGAGGACGTCGATGGACCTGAACGCCTTGCGGCAGTTCCTCACTGTCGCACGTGAGGAGCACCTCAGCCGCGCCGCGGCGGAGCTCCGCGTCGCCCAGCCCGCACTCAGCCGCACCATCGCCAAACTGGAGGCCGAGCTCGGCGCGCCGCTGTTCGACCGCGCAGGGCGCTTGCGGCTCAACGCGACCGGGAGCGTCTTCCGCGACCATGTCGAACGCGCCCTCGGCGAACTGGAAGCGGGCCGCCGCGCCGTCGCCGAGGCCGCGAGCGGCGGCACCGGGACCGTGCGGCTCGCGTCGGAGACGTTCCTCCCGCTCACCGGCCCGATCGCCGCGTTCAAAGCCGCGCACCCCGAGGTCGAGGTGCGGCTCACCCAGATGGCCCCGGACGAGATGGAGCAGGCGCTGCGCGCCGACGAGGTCGACCTCTGCCTCGCCTCGCAGCCGATGGGTGCCGCGCGCTCCGAAGTCGTTCACGCCGAACAGGTCTGGCTGGCCGTGCCGCCCGGCCACCGCCTCGCGGGCGAGCAGCGCGTGACCGTCGAAGACCTCGCGAACGAGCCGTTCGTCATCACCAGGCGCGGCCAGTGGCAGCGGCGCCTCCTCGACTGGCTCTTCGCCGACCGCAACCTCGAACCGCGCATCGCCTGCGAGATCGACGAGCCCGCCGCTACGTACATGCTGGTCGGCGCCGGCCTCGGTCTGAGCCTGTTCCCGCAGATCGCCCGCCGCAGCTTCCCCGCGGCGGGCGTCGCGTGGGTCGGTGTCGACCACCCGCACTGCAACCGCACGCTCAGCCTCCACTGGGCGGGTGACGGCCGCCTCCCCGCCGCCGCGCGTCTCATGCGCACCCAGGTCGGGGCATGGGACTGGGACGCCGCCTAGAATCGAGCCCTACTCCCCAGAGACAAGGACCTGCCGTGCCCGAGACGATGCGCGCCGTGACCCAGCAGACCCTCGGCGGGCCGGAGGTGCTGGCGCTGACCGAGGTCGAGCGGCCCGAGCCGCACTACGGCGAGATCCAGGTCCGCGTCCGCGCGGCGGGCGTCAACCCGGTCGACCCGGCCGCCCGCGAGATCGGCCTCTACATCGGACAGCCGCCGTTCATCCTCGGCTGGGACGTCTCCGGCACCGTCGAGAAGGTCGGCATCGGCGTCACCCGCTTCAAGCCCGGGGACGAGGTCTTCGGCATGCCGAGCTTCCCGCACCAGGCCGGCACGCACGCCGAGTACGTCACCGCCCCGAGCCGCCACTTCGCGCCCAAGCCCGCCTCCCTCTCGCACATCGAGGCCGCCGGGCTCCCGCTGTGCGGCCTCACCGCCTGGCAGGCCCTTGTGGACAATGCGGGCCTCTCCGCCGGGCAGTCCGTGCTCATCCACGCCGCCGCCGGAGGCATCGGCCACCTCGCCGTCCAGATCGCCAAAGCCCTTGGCGCCCATGTCATCGGCACCGCCAGCGCGGGCAAGCACGAGTTCGTGCGCAGCCTCGGCGCCGACGAGGTCATCGACTACCGGGCCGTCGACTTCACCGAGGTCGTCTCCGACGTCGACGTCGCGCTCACCACCCTGGCCGGCGACTACGCCGCACGCTCGGTCTCGGTCATCCGCGACGGCGGCGTGCTCGCCCAGCTCTACTACTCCTTGCGCGACGCCGAGTTCCCCGAGGCGGTCGCCCGCGGCATCCGCACCGACTTCATGCTCGTCGAGCCCGACCTCATCGGCCTGCAGGGCCTCGCGGCCCTCGCCGACGACGGCAAGCTGCGCGTCCACGTCGCCGAGACGTTCCCGCTCGAGGACTTCGTGAAGGCCCACGAGGCGATGGAGTCGGGCGGCGCGACCGGCAAGATCGTGCTCACCGTCGATTAGGCGGGCTGGCAGAATACGGCGGTGCCCATCACGATCGCCCATCTCCAGGACCAGCTCGCCGCCTACCTCGCGCAATGGCCCGAGGACGCCGACTCGATCGCGCCGCTGCTCGCGCTCACCGGCCCGGACGGCTTCGACCGCAAGGACATGCCCGGCCACGTCACGGCCTCGGCGATCCTCGTCAACGCCGCCGGTGAAGTCCTCCTCGTCCACCACAAGGCGATCGGCCGCTGGTTCCAGCCCGGCGGCCACCTCGAACCGGGCGACGAGTCCCTCCCGCTCGCGGCGCTCCGCGAAGCGGTCGAGGAGACGGGCATCGACCCCTCGGCGCTGACCCTCGCCGACCCGGTCCCCATCCACATCGACGTCCACCCGATCCCGGCCAACCCGCGCAAAGCCGAAGCCGCCCACTGGCACTACGACATCCGCTACCTTTTCGACTGCGGCGACCACGAACTCGACCCCCAGGCCGAAGAGGTCCACGCGGCAGAATGGCGCCCGGCAACCGACCTCGACACCCCGGTCATCCCCGCCCGCCTAGCCCTTCGCGACTGAACGGGGTTGGCATGTCAAGACACGACGTTCTGGGGCAGCTAGTCTCCGGTCTCCTCGCCGACTCCCCGCTTGAAAGGGAATCGGTGATCGAGGATGTTCGGTTGCTAGTCAGTGTTGGCGAGGAGGAGCTGGCGTTCGACACGATGTGCTCCTGGCTATACGAGGACTTTCACCAGTTGTCGAGGGCCTACTACGAACGACTGGTTGCCGCCGCGACGGAGTTGGGCATGCCCAACTCCGTCGACAAGCTCGATGAACTCATCGCTGAGTAGATCGTCGGCGGAGCGGCGGTTTCGCCGATCAGGCGTCAGGTTCTCGGTTCCAGGTCCAGGCGTAGTTGGTGTCTTCTACGTCGAGAGCGGGTTCGCAGAGTTCGAGGGGGCGGAAGGTGTCGACCATGACGGCGAGTTCGTCGAAGTAGTCGGCGCCGATGGAGCGTTCGGGGGCTCCGGGCTGAGGACCGTGGGTGAAGCCGGAGGGGTGCAGGGAGATCGAGCCCTGCTCGATGCCGGAGCCGCGGCGGGCTTCGTAGTTGCCGCCGCAGTAGAACATCACTTCGTCGGAGTCGACGTTGTGGTGGTTGTAGGGCACCGGGATCGCGTCCGGGTGGTAGTCCACTTTGCGCGGCACGAAGTTGCAGATGACGAAGTTCGGGCCCTGGAAGACCTGGTGCGCGGGCGGGGGCTGGTGGATGCGGCCGGTGATCGGCTCGAAGTCGTGGATCGAGAAGACCCACGGGTAGAGGCAGCCGTCCCAGCCGACCACGTCGAAGGGGTGGTGCGCGTAGGTGAATTTCGTCCAGAGGGTCGCACTGCCGCGGCCTCGATGTTGGACGTAGACGTCGACGTCCTCGCCTTCTACGAGGAGGGGTTCCTCCGGGCTGCGGAGGTCTCGTTCGCAATAGGGGGAGTGTTCCAGGAATTGGCCTCTCACGCTCAGGTAGCGCTTCGGCGGGGTGATGTGGCCTGTCGATTCGACTACGAGCGTGCGGAGTTCTCCCTTCGGGATGATCCGGTAGATCGTTGACATCGGCATGATCAGGTAGTCGCCTTGGGCGATATCGATGGCGCCGAAGGAGGTTTCTACCTCTGCTTCACCTGACTCCACATAGATGCATTCGTCGCCGATGGCGTTGCGGTACAACGGGGAGGGCTTGGTGGCTACCGCGTAGGAGATCCTGCAGTCCGCATTGGACAGCAGGTGGTTGCGGCCGAAGATCGCGTCGTCCGGGCCGCCGTTGAGCTTGTGGGTGCGGAAGTGGCGCGGCTTGAGCGGGTGGTTCGCGACCGGCTCGGGCCTCTCGGGCCGGTGCTCGGTGCTGGAGGAGATCGCGGTCGGACGGAAGCGGTGGTAGAGCAGCGAAGAGTCGGAGGAGAACCCCTCCTGGCCCATGAGCTCCTCGGAGTACAGGCTCCCGTCGTCCTGGCGGAACTGCGTGTGTCGCTTGTCGGGGATCTGCCCGACGGAACGGTAGAACGGCACGTCGACTCCTTTGTCGGTTCGCGCGGCAGGCGAGGGTGACGCCCGCGCGGCGGCGGTTATGCCCCGAGGATAACCTTCCCGCCGTTCGATTTCGAGTGGTCCGCGCGCACCCGCGCGCGGCCCGGGCCCGTTCGCGCATGAGCTGCGCGGAGCGCTGGACCCGGGCCGCCGCCAGCGCCTAGGCTCGGCACCATGGTTGGACCGATTCCCGCGATGCTGCGGGGCCTGATCGATGACGCGGCACTCTTCCCACCAGGAAGCGCGCCCATGGAAGCGGCCGTCCCCGCGCACCGCGGGTACCGCCAGTCCTGGTACGAGGCCATGGTCGGCCCGCTGCTGGTACCCCAGTCGCGGCTCGCCGACCTCGAGCCGGGACGGGGTGCACTGCGCATCGGCGTGATCGTCGACGGCGACCTCGAGCAGGTCGCGCACGATGTCGCCGCGCTCGCGCCGCAGGTGGACGTCCTGCACTACGAGTCCCGGCACGCCCTCGACCACCTTGCGAAGTTCGCGCCCTCCTGGGGCCGCCCGGTCTTCGCCGAGCTGCCGTTCGGCGACGACGCCCTCGACGCCGTGCGCGCCACCGGCTTCACCCCGAAGTTCCGCACCGGCGGCATCGCCGCCGAGTTCTTCCCCGCCCCTGAGACGCTGGCCGCCGCGATCGCGGGCTGCCGCCTGCGCGGGCTCCAGTTCAAGCTCACCGCCGGGCTCCACCAGGCCGTGCGCCACCGCGACCCGGAGACGGGCTTCGTGCACCACGGTTTCCTGAACGTCCTGGTAGCGGCCGCGGACGCCGCCGATGGCGCCCGCACCGACGACCTCGCCGCGACCCTCGCCAGCACCGACGCCCCCGGCCTCGCCGCCCGCGCCCGCCGCGTCCTCGACCGGCCCCGCGCCCTGTGGACCGGTTTCGGCTCGTGCAGCATCGACGAACCGCTCCACGACCTCACCGAACTTGGACTCCTGCACCGAGGGGACGCCGCATGACCGCCACCAGCTGGGTAGACGGGGCCGACACCGGCCCGTTCGGCCTCGACCACCTCCCGTACGGCGTCTTCTCGACCGCGAAGGACCCCGCCGCGCGCATCGGCGTCCGCATCGGCGACCAGGTGCTCGACCTGCGCGCGCTCGCGACCGGCACGTTCTTCCTGCCGTGGATCAGGCCCGCGTTCCACGAGCACGACCTGAACGGCTTCATGGCGATGGGCCCGCCCGCGTGGCACCTCGTCCGCCACCAGCTCACCGAGCTGCTGAGCGACCGCCGCTACCAGGACCAGTCCGCGACCCTCCTGACGCCGATCGGCAAGGCCCGCATGCACTTGCCGTTCGCGGTCGCGGACTATGTGGACTTCTACGCCTCCGAGGATCACGCGACGAACCTCGGTCGGCTGTTCAGGCCTGACTCGGAGCCCTTGCTGCCCAACTGGAAGCACCTTCCCGTTGGCTACCACGGCCGGGCCGGGACTGTGGTGCCTTCCGGGACGCCGATCGTTCGGCCCCGGGGCCAGCGCAAGTCGAAGGACTCACCCGTCGAGTTCGGCCCCAGCGTGCGCCTCGACATCGAGACCGAGGTCGGCTTCGTGGTCGGCGTCGGCACCGAGCTCGGCACCCCGGTGAGCCCGGACGACTTCGCGGAGCACGTGTTCGGCACGGTCCTCGTCAACGACTGGTCGGCGCGCGACATCCAGGCCTGGGAGTACGTCCCGCTCGGGCCGTTCCTCGGCAAGTCCTTCGCCACCTCGATCGGGCACTGGGTCACGCCGCTCGAGGCGCTGGCCGGGGCGAAGGCCCCTGCGCCGGTGCAGGACCCGGCCCCGCTCGGGTACCTCCAGGAGGCGGAGCGGTTCGGGTACGACCTCCAGATGTCCGTGCGCTGGAACGGGACCGAGGTCTCACGGCCGCCGTTCAAGGGCATGTACTGGACGCCGGCGCAGATGCTCGCGCACATGACGGTGAACGGCGCGTCGCTGCGCACCGGCGACCTGTACGCCTCGGGCACCGTCTCCGGGCCCGAGCCCGGTCAACGCGGCTCGTTCCTGGAGCTGACCTGGGGCGGGCAGGACCCGGTCGTGGTCGGCGAGGGCGAGCAGCGGTCGTTCCTCGAAGACGGCGACACGGTCGTCATCAGCGCGACCGCGCGCGGTGTGAACGGCGGCGAGATCGGCCTAGGCGAGGTGAGCGGGACGGTCCTGCCCGCGCTCAGCTGAGGTCGGCGGCCTGCTTGACGAGCGGGAGGGTCCGGTACGGGATCTGCTCGGCCAGGGCGATCACCGTGGTGGCGCGCTGGACCCCTTCGCTCGCCAGGACGCGGTCGATCACGCCCTGCAGCTCGGCGTTCGTGCGCGCCACGATCCGGCACAGCATGTCGCCTTGGCCCGTGACCGTATGCGCCTCAAGCACTTCGGGGATCTTCGCGAGCCGCTGCGCCATGTGCTCGTGCCCGACGGCCTGCCGCAGTTCGAGGGTCACGAATGCCGTCACGGGGTATCCGAGGGCCGCGGGCTCGACCCGCGGCCCGAAGTCGCGCACCACGTTGCGTTCGGTCAGCTTGTCGAGCCGGGCTTGGACCGTGCCGCGTGCGACGCCGAGCCGCCGCGAGCATTCGAGGACGCCGATCCGAGGTTCGGCCTCGAGGAGTTCGATGAGCCTGGCGTCGAGCGCGTCGATTCCCGCATCACTGGTCATGTTGTCCAGTCTAACCAAGCAATCTCTGTAATATTTGCGCAAGTTGACTAGCCTCAAACCTACTGCTTGCCCAGTCCCGTGATCTGAACAATGATCAAGTCGACCGCCCCACAAGGACGAGGAGGCCGCCATGGTCGACACTGCCAACCGCCCCAGTGATGCCGATCTTGTCGGCGCCGTAGAGCACGACATCCGCGAGGACGCCTTCCCCATCAAAGGCTGGGACCACGTCCGCTACTACGTCGGCAACGCCCGTCAGGCCGCCCACTACTACTCCACCGCGTTCGGCATGACCCTGTTCGCCTACCGCGGCCCCGAGCAGGGCTACCGCGAGCACGCCGAGTTCGCGCTCAAGTCCGGCGGCGTCGTGTTCGTCCTCGCCGGGGGCGTCACCGCCGATTCGGAGGCGACGAGGCACTACGCCGCGCACGGTGACGGCGTCATCGAAGTGGCCCTCGAAGTGCCCGATGTGGACGCGAACTACAAGCACGCGATCGAGCAGGGCGCCATCGCGATCGAGGAGCCGCACGACCTCACTGACGAGCACGGCACGGTCCGCCGCGCCGTGATCGGGACCTACGGCGAGACCCGGAACGTCCTCATCGACCGGTCGCGCTACGACGGTCCGTTCCTGCCCGGCTTCGTCGCCGCCGCGCCCATGGTCGCGCCGCCCCAGAAGCGGTTCTTCCAGGCCGTCGACCACATCGTCGGCAATGTCGAGCTCGGCAAGATGCGCGAGTGGGTCCGCTACTACGAGCGGGTCATGGGCTTCACGAACATCGTCGAGTTCGTCGACGACGCGATCGCCACCGAGTACTCGGCGCTCATGAGCAAGGTCGTCGCGAACGGCTCCCGCAAGATCAAGTTCCCGATCAACGAGCCCGCCGAGGGCAAGAAGAAGTCCCAGATCGACGAGTACCTGGAGTTCTACGGCGGCCCCGGGGTCCAGCACATCGCGCTCGCGACCAGCGACATTCTGGCCGCCGTCGACGCGATGCGCGAGCGCGGCGTCGAGTTCCTGGAGGCCCCCGACGCCTACTACGAGGACCCTGAGCTGCGCGAACGCATCGGCGAGGTGCGGGTGCCGATCGAGGAGCTGCAGGCGCGGCGCGTCCTGGTGGACCGCGATGAGGACGGCTATATGCTCCAGATCTTCACCAAGCCGCAACAGGATCGGCCGACAATGTTCTACGAGATCATTGAACGGCACGGCTCGCTCAGCTTCGGCAAGGGCAACTTCAAGGCCCTGTTCGAGGCCTTGGAGAAGGAGCAGGCCAAGCGCGGCAATCTGTGACGGGGAGCGGATTCATGCACGCACCACACGGCCCTGACCTGCACTGCAAGACCTGGCAGGCGGAGGCGGCCTACCGGATGCTCCAGAACAACCTCGATCCCGAGGTGGCCGAGCGGCCCGAGGACCTGGTGGTCTACGGCGGCACGGGCAAGGCCGCGCGCAGCCGCGACGACCTGAAGGCGATCCTTCGGACCCTGCTCACGCTCGAAGCGGACGAGACGCTGCTCGTGCAGTCCGGCCGCGCCGTCGGGGTCATGCGCACCCACGAGTGGGCGCCGCGCGTGCTCATCGCGAACTCGAACCTCGTGCCCGACTGGGCCTCGTGGCCCGAGTTCCGGCGCCTCGAATCGCTCGGGCTGACCATGTACGGCCAGATGACGGCCGGCTCGTGGATCTACATCGGCACGCAGGGCATCCTGCAGGGCACCTACGAGACCTTCGCGGCCGTCGCGGAGAAACGCTTCGGGGGGAGTCTCAAAGGGACGCTCACGCTGACGGCCGGTTGCGGCGGCATGGGCGGCGCGCAGCCGCTCGCCGTCACGATGAACGGCGGCGTGTGCCTGATCGTCGAGGTCGACCCCGAGCGCCTGGAACGGCGCGTACGCCAGCGCTACCTCGACACGGTCGCGTCCGATCTGGACGACGCCATCGCGCAGGCGATGGCCGCCAAGCGGAACGGCGAAGCGAAGTCGATCGGCGTGGTCGGCAACGCCGCCGAGGTCTTCCCCGAGCTGCTGCGGCGCGGCGTCGAGATCGACATCGTCACCGACCAGACCTCCGCGCACGACCCGCTGTCCTATGTGCCCGCCGGGGTCAGGTACACCGCGGCGGCCGAGCTGGCCCGCGCCAACGCCGACGAGTTCACCGAACGCGCCCGCGAATCCATGGCCTACCACGTGGCGGCCATGGTCGGGTTCCTCGACGCGGGCGCCGAGGTCTTCGACTACGGCAACTCGATCCGCAGTGAGGCGTTCCTCGGCGGCTGCAAGCGCGCCTTCGCGTTCCCGGGCTTCGTGCCCGCCTACATCCGGCCGCTGTTCTGCGAAGGCAAGGGCCCCTTCAGGTGGGCCGCGCTCTCGGGCGACCCGGCCGACATCGCCGCGACCGACCAGGCCGTGCTCGACCTGTTCCCGGAGAACCGCAGCCTGCACCGCTGGATCTCCCTCGCCCGCGAGCGGGTCGCGTTCCAGGGCCTCCCGGCCCGGATCTGCTGGCTCGGCCACGGCGAACGGGACCTCGCCGGGGTCCGCTTCAACGAGATGGTCGCCGACGGGACCCTGAAGGCCCCCATCGTGATCGGCCGCGACCACCTCGACTGCGGCTCGGTCGCCAGCCCCTACCGCGAGACCGAGGGCATGAAGGACGGCTCGGACGCGATCGCGGACTGGCCGCTGCTCAACGCCCTCGTCAACACCGCGTCGGGCGCGAGCTGGGTGTCGATCCACCACGGCGGCGGCGTCGGCATCGGCCGGTCCATCCACGCCGGGCAGGTCACCGTCGCCGACGGGACGCCGCTCGCGGCCGAGAAACTCGCGCGGGTGCTCGCCAACGACCCTGCCATGGGCGTCATCCGGCACGTGGACGCCGGATACGAAGAGGCCGAGCAGGTCGCGGAGGACCACGGCATCCGCGTGCCGACACGGGAGTCCTAGACCGGCCATTTTGAACGGGGATTGACATGGACGCGGACGAGTTCCGTCGACTGTGGAGTGAGATCGAGCCGATCGGGCGGGCCGCTTCAGGTGGCTACCTGCGGTTCTCCTGGACCGAGCCCGACCTCGACCTGCGCACCTGGTTCCACACCCAGTCGAAGCGGCGCGGCCTGCGCTACGAAGAGGACCGCAACGGCAACCTCTACGCCTGGTGGGACGCGGAGAAGGAGCAGGTCGTCGACCCCGACGCACCGCACCCGCACGGTGCCGTGCTGACGGGCAGCCACTTCGACTCCGTCCCGCACGGCGGTGCCTACGACGGCCCGCTCGGCATCGTCTCCGGGTTTCTCGCCGTCGACCAGCTCCGGGCCGACGGCGCGAACCCGAAGCGCGCCATCGGCATCGCTGCGTTCACCGAAGAGGAAGGCGGACGCTTCGGCGTGCCGTGCCTCGGCTCGCGCCTCATGACTGGCGTCATCGATCCCGACCGCGCCCGCGCCCTCACCGACCCTGACGGCGTCACGCTCGCCGAGGCCATGAGCGTCGCCGGGGCCGAACCGGACCTCCTCGGGCCCGACCCCGAGCGCCTCGAACGCCTCGCCGCGTTCATCGAACTCCACATTGAACAAGGCCGCGCCCTCGACGGCAGCGAATCGCCGGTGGCCGTCGCCAGCGCGATCTGGCCGCACGGGCGCTGGCGGATCACGTTCACCGGCGAGGCCGACCACGCTGGGACCACGCGCCTGCCCGACCGGCGCGACCCGATGCTCACGTTCGCGTTCGCGGTCCTCGCCGCCCGCAAGGAGGCCCGCCTCGCCGGAGGCGTCGCCACCGTCGGCAGGGTCGAGGTGGAACCGAACGCCACCAACGCGATCGCCGCGAAGGTCACCGCGTGGCTCGACGCCCGTGCGCCCGACGACGCGGTGCTCGGCGAGATCCTCGCCGGTTTCGAGTCCAAAGTCCACGAGCGCGCGGGACGCGACGGGACCAGTGTCAGCATCGAGGCCGAGTCGGAGACGCCGATCGTCGAGTTCGACGCGTCCCTGCGCGACCGCGTCGCTGCCGTCCTCGGCGGCGCGCCGGTCCTGCCGACCGCTGCGGGCCACGACGCCGGGGTGCTCTCGGCGCACGTGCCGACGGCGATGCTGTTCGTGCGCAACCCGACAGGGGTCTCGCACGCGCCCGGCGAGGCGGCGAGCGACGCGGACTGCGCCGCCGGTGTCGACGCGCTCGCGGCCGTGCTGCGGGACCTCGCGTGCTGACCTTCTGGGCCGAGCACGCCCTCCTCCCGGGCGGCCCGGCCGACGCGGTCGCCATCGAGGTCGCCGACGGCCGCATCGCGAAGGTGACGCCGGGCAGCAAGCGGCGCGGCGATGTGCTTGCGGGCGTGACGCTCCCGGGCTTCGCGAACGCCCACTCGCACGCGTTCCACCGGGCGCTGCGCGGGCGCACCCACACAGGCACGGGCACTTTCTGGACCTGGCGCGAAGGCATGTACGTACTCTCCGAACGGCTCGACCCCGACTCGTACTACCGGCTCGCGCGCGGCGTCTACGCGGAGATGGCCCTCGCCGGGATCACCGCGGTGGGGGAGTTCCACTACCTGCACCACTCGCCCGGCGGGCGACCGTACGCGGACCCGAACGCCATGGGGGAGGCCCTGATCCAGGCCGCCGCTGACGCGGGCATCAGGATCACCCTGCTCGACACGCTGTACCTCGCAGGCGGTTTCGGCCTGCCGCTGGAACCGGCGCAGCGGCGGTTCGGCGACGGGAGCCTGGAGGCGTGGCTCGACCGCGTCGAGAAGCTCGACCCGCCCGAGCACGCGGTGATCGGCGGCGCGGTGCACTCGGTGCGGGCGGTCCCGGACGAGGCGATCGCGGCGTTCGCGTGCTCGACCGACGGGCGCCCGGTCCACGTGCACCTCTCGGAGCAGCGTTCCGAGAACGAGGCGTGTCGGCTCGAGCATGGCTGCAGCCCAACGGAACTGCTGGAGCGCTGCGGGCTCCTCGGGCCCGACCTGACGGCGGTCCACGCCACGCACCTGGCCGGTCACGACATCGAGCTGCTGCGCCGTTCGGGCACGACCGCGAGCTTCTGCCCCACGACCGAACGCGATCTCGCGGACGGCCTCGGCCCGGCGCGGGCGCTCGCCGAAGCGGGCGTGCGGCTCTCGCTCGGCACCGACTCGAACGCCATTGTGGACATGTTCGAGGAGGCGCGGGCGGTTGAGATGCACGAGCGGCTTGTCAGCGAGGAGCGCGGCCGGTTCACGGCCGGGGAACTGCTCGACGCGATGACCAGGCACGACTCGCTCGGTTGGGCGGACGCGGGCCGCATCGAGGTCGGTGCCCGCGCCGACCTGGTCACGGTCGCTACGAGTACGCCGCGCACGGCCGGGATCGACCCGTCCGGGGTCGTCTACGCCGCGACAGCAGCCGACATCACCGACGTGATCGCCGACGGGCGGCGGATCGTCGCAGGCGGCAGGCACCTGCGCATCGACGCGGGTGCGGAACTGGCGAAGGCGATCGGCGGGCTGTGGACGTGACCGGGGAACCGCGAAAGGACCGGCGATGAGCCTCCTTGTCTCCAACATCGGCGAACTGTTCACCGCCGACACCGAACTCGGCGTCCTCCACGACGCCGCCGTCATCACCGACGACGACCGCATCGTCTGGATCGGCCCGAACGCCGAAGCGCCCCAAGCCGACGAACGCCTCGACGCGGGCGGCCGCGCGGTCGTCCCCGGCTTCGTCGACAGCCACGCGCACCTGATCTTCTCCGGCGACCGCAGCGCTGAATTCAATGCCCGCATGAGCGGCGAGCCGTACACCGGCGGCGGCATCCGCACCACCGTCGCCGCCACCCGCGCCGCCGACGACGAGACCCTGCGCGCCAACGCCGCCCGCCTCACCGCCGAAATGCTCGCCCAGGGCACGACCACGGTCGAGATCAAGTCCGGCTACGGCCTCACCGTCGCCGACGAGGCCCGGTCGCTGCGCATCGCCGCCGAGTTCACCGCCGAGACCACCTACCTCGGCGCGCACATCGTCCCCACAGGCGCCGATCCCGACGAGTACACGGCCCTCGCCTGCGGGCCGATGCTCGAAGCCTGCGCGCCGCATGCCAAATGGGCCGACGTCTTCTGCGAACGCGGCGCCTTCGACGGCGACCAGGCCCGCGCCGTGCTCACCGCCAGCGCGAAGGCCGGTCTGGCCCTGCGCGTCCACGCCAACCAGCTCACCGCCGGTCCCGGCGTCCGGCTCGCCGTCGAACTCGGCGCGGCCTCCGCCGACCACTGCACGCACCTCGCCGACGCCGACGTGGACGCCCTCGCGAACGGCACCACGGTCGCCACCCTGCTGCCTGGCGCGGAGTTCTCCACGCGCTCGCCGTACCCGGAGGCCCGCCGCCTCATCGACGCCGGTGCCGCCGTGGCCCTCGCGACCGACTGCAATCCCGGCTCGTCGTTCACCAGCAGCATGGCGTTCTGCATCGCCCTCGCCGTCCGCGAGATGCGCATGACCCCCGCCGAAGCGCTGACCGCCGCCACCGCTGGCGGCGCGAAAGCGCTGCGCCGCAGCGATATCGGCCGCGTCAGTGTCGGCGCCCGCGCCGACCTGGTCGTGCTCGACGCGCCCAGCCACGTCCACCTGGCCTACCGGCCCGGGACGCCCCTAGTGAAGGCCGTCGTACACGACGGCGACGTAGTGCGTTGAGGAGGAACGATGTCCACTGTCCGCATCAAGCCCGTCCCGGTCACCCCTGAGGAGGTGATCGCGGTGGCCCGCGACCGCGCCCAGGTCGTGATCGACGCCAAGGCCCGCGAGGCCATGGCCGCCAGCCGGGCGATCGTGGACGCGATCGAGCGCGAAGGCCGTCCCGTATACGGCGTCTCGACCGGTTTCGGCGCGCTCGCGAACACCTTCGTCGCACCCGAGCGCCGCGCCGAACTCCAGCACGCGCTCATCCGCTCGCACGCCGCCGGGGTCGGCGAGCCGATGCCCGACGAGGTCGTGCGCGCCATGATGCTGCTGCGCCTGCGCTCGCTCGCCATGGGCCGCTCCGGGGTCCGCCCCGAGGTCGCCGACGCCCTCGCCGCGCTCCTCAACGCCGACATCACCCCGTGGGTCCCGCGCCACGGCTCCCTCGGCGCCTCAGGCGACCTCGCGCCGCTCGCGCACTGCGCGATGGTCCTCCTCGGCGAAGGCTGGGTCCGCACCGCCGACGGCTCCCGCCTCGAAGCCGGGCCGGTCCTCGAACGCGCAGGCCTCACCCCGATCACCCTGTCCTCCAAGGAGGGCCTGGCGCTCATCAACGGCACGGACGGGATGCTCGGCATGCTCGTCCTCGCCGTCGCGGACCTGCGCCACCTCCTGGCGATGGCCGACGTGTGCGCCGCACTGTCCAATGAGGCCATGCTCGGTTCGGACCGGCCGTTCCAGCCCGAGCTGCACGAGATCCGCCCGCAGCCGGGCCAGGCGCAGAGCGCCGCGAACATCCACCGGCTGCTGCAGGACTCCGAGGTCATGGACTCCCACCGCAACGACCTCGCGCACGCCGTCCAGGACGCGTACTCGATGCGCTGCGCCCCTCAGGTCGCCGGGGCCGCCCGCGACGTGCTCGCCTACGCCGAACAGGTCGCAGGCCAAGAGCTCCGCTCGGTCGTCGACAACCCGGTCGTCCTCCCCGACGGCCGCGTCGAGTCCACCGGGAACTTCCACGGCGCGCCGCTCGGCTACGCCGCCGACTTCCTCGGGATCGCCGCCGCCGACGTCGGCTCGATCTCCGAGCGCCGCGTCGACCGGCTCCTCGACGTCACCCGCAACCGGGGCCTCCCGGCGTTCCTCAGCCCCGACCCGGGCGTCAACTCCGGGCTCATGATCGCCCAGTACACGGCCGCCGGGATCGTCGCCGAGAACCGCCGCCTCGCCGCGCCCGCGTCCGTCGACTCGGTCCCGACCTCCGGCATGCAGGAGGACCACGTCTCGATGGGCTGGGCCGCCGCGTGCAAGCTCCGCACGATCATCGACAACCTCGGCACGCTCCTCGCGGTCGAAATGCTCGCCGCGACCCAGGGGCTCCAGCTGCGCCTGCCGCTCATCCCGTCCCCGGCCGCCCGCGCCGCGACGGCCGCCGTCGTGCCGATCGCCGGGAAGCCCGGGCCCGACCAGTTCCTCGCCCCCGTCATCGAACAGGTCAAGCACCTCGTCGAAGGCCCCACGCTCAAAGCCGAGATCGAGGCGGCCGTCGGCCCCCTCGGTTAACGAAGACCCCGCAGGGAACACAGGAACCACCGCGCCCCGCTTCGGCGGGGCGCAGTGCTGTGTAATGGGAGCCTGTCGACCGGGGAGGGCCGATGACCGAGACACCAAGCGCCGGAAGCGGAGTGCACGCCTACTTCGCCTTGCAGGCCGAGACGCTGCAGCAGTTCCGGGAACCGGTGATGCGCCGCGAACCGGACGCGGTGCACCGCATGCGGGTCGCCACCAGGCGGCTGCGCTCGCTCCTGCAGACCTATGCAGGGATCTACGCCGAGCCGCCGCTGCAGCGGCGGCGGTTGCGCTGGCTCGCCACCGAACTGGGGCACGTGCGGGACCTCGAAGTGCTGCGGACGCGGTTCGCCAAGCGGCTCGGCGATGAGCGTCCCGACTGGTTCAAGGACCTCGCCGAGCAGGAAAACCTCGCCTACGAGCCGTTGATCAAAGCCTGCGCGCGTGAGCGGACGGTGAACCTGCTGGCCGCCGCTGGTCGCATGGCCGAGTCGCCCGATTTCACCGACGCCGCAGCGAAGCCCGCTGAGGACGTGCTCGCGCCGGTCGTCGAGGCCGCCCGCCTGGACCTGGCGGTCGCGTTGGCCGCCATCGCGTCCTCGCCCGACCCGGACGAGGCCCGGCACGAGGCCCGCAACACCGCCAAGCGGACCCGCTACACCGCCGAGGCCGCCGCAGTCCTCGGCGAGAGCGCCGCGGCGGTCGCCGCCGACGCCAAGAAGGTCCAGAACGTGCTGGGCCGCTGCCAGGACGACGTGGTCGCGATCCGCTACCTCGAAGCGCACGCGCCCGAATCCGCGCTGCTGGAACGCGAGCACCGCGCCTACGCCAAGCACCTCGCGGCCGCCGAAGCGGCCCTCGGGGCCTAGACGAACGGGTTCAGCAGGCGCGAGCAGGTACCTCACCGGTCGAATCCCAGGTCCTGGTCGCGGGGCAGTTCCGCGCGGAGGTCGGAGGTGTCCGGGAAGTCGTCGAGGTACGGCGGCTCCCGCAGCAGCGCCTTGAACGAGGGCGCGCCCGCGAGCCGGCGGTAGTCCTCCACGCTGAGGATCACGGCCTCCTCGTTCATGGCCGGGTTAACGAGTTTCGCGGCGACCGGTTGCGGCCCGTGAGCGGTCTCTCGCCAGCATGTGGAACGGCCCGGCGGTCTGCGACCGCCGGGCCGTTGAAGGGACGAAAATAAAGGGGTTAGAGGCCGGAGAGCTTCTGTCCGGCGCGGATCACGGCCATGCCGAGGCGGTCGCCCGGGCGGCGTCCCAGACGCTCTATGGGTCCGGACACCGAGATCGCGGCGACGACGCGGCCGGTCTTGTCCCGCACCGGAGCTGAGACGCTGACCACACCGGGTTCGCGTTCGGCGACCGACTGCGCGAAGCCGCGGCGGCGCACCTCGGCAAGGGTCTTCGACGAGAAGCGGCACTTGGGCAGCAGCGGCAGGATCCCTTCCGGCGGTTCCCAGGCGAGCAGCACCTGCGCGCCGGAACCGGCCGTCATGGGGAGTCCCGCGCCGACGGGCACCGTGTCGCGCAGCCCGGAGGCGCGCTCGGCGGCGGCCACGCAGACGCGTTCGTCGGCCCGTCTGCGGTACAGCTGGGTCGATTCGCCCGTCTGGTCGCGGAGGAGGTTGAGCACCGGTTCGGCGGCACTGAGGAGGACGTCGGCCGTCGACCCGGCGAGCTCGCCGAGTTTCGGGCCGGGGCGCCAACGGCCCTCGTGGTCGCGTTGCAGCATCTCGTGGGCTTCGAGGGCCTGTGCGAGCCGGTGGGCCGTGGCCCTGGGCAGTCCGGTCTCGTGCACGAGCTCAGCCAGGCTGGCGCCGTTGGTGCAAGCCGTGAGGATGAGCACCGCCTTGTCAAGGACGCCGACTCCGCTGATAGTATTCGTTCTCACGAGCTGAACATTACCTCCCATATTTCGAGAAGTCCAACGACTGGGAACAGAGATGTCACCTACACCACACGAATCCGAGGGAACGGCACCGCGCACCCTCGCGCAGAAGGTCTGGGACGCCCACACGGTACGCACGGGCGGCCAGCAGCCTGACCTGCTCTACATCGACCTGCACCTCCTCCACGAGGTGACCAGCCCCCAGGCCTTCGACGGCCTGCGGCAGGCCGGGCGCAAAGTCCGCCGGACCGATCTGACGATCGCGACCGAGGACCACAACACGCCCACCGACAACCTCTTCACCATCGCGGACCCGACCAGCCGCAAGCAGATCGAGACGCTCCGCGCCAACTGCGAGGAGTTCGGCGTCCGGATCCACTCGCTCGGTGACGAGAACCAGGGCGTCGTCCACGTCGTGGGACCCCAGCTGGGACTCACCCAGCCGGGCATGACCGTCGTGTGCGGCGACTCCCACACCTCGACCCACGGCGCGTTCGGCTCGATCGCGTTCGGCATCGGCACCAGCGAGGTCGAGCACGTCCTCGCCACGCAGACCCTGCCGCAGGCGAAGCCGAAGTACATGGCCGTCACCGTGAACGGCTCGCTGCCCGAAGGCGTCTCGGCGAAGGACCTGATCCTCAAGATCATCTCCATCACCGGCACCGGCGGCGGCAAGGGCCACATCGTCGAGTACCGCGGCCAGGCCATCGAGGAGCTTTCGATGGAAGCCCGCATGACGGTGTGCAACATGTCGATCGAGTGGGGCGCCAAGGCCGGCATGATCGCGCCGGACGAGAAGACCGCCGCCTACGTCCAGGGCCGCGCGCACGCGCCCAAGGGCGAGGACTGGGACGCCGCCGTCGAGTACTGGCAGACCCTCAAGACCGACGAGGGCGCCGTCTTCGACAAGGAGATCGTCATCGACGCGGCCTCGTTGAGCCCGTTCGTCACCTGGGGCACCAACCCCGCGCAGGGCATCGAGCTCTCCGGCACCGTCCCCGCACCCGAGGACTTCGAGGACCCGATCGCGCGCACCACCGCCGCAGGGGCCCTGGAGTACATGGGCCTCACCGCGGGCACGCCGATGCGCGAGATCGACGTCGACGTCGTCTTCCTCGGCTCGTGCACCAACGGCCGCATCGAGGATCTGCGCACCGCCGCCGATGTCATCAAGGGCCGCAAGGTCGCCGAGGGCGTCAACATGATGGTCGTGCCCGGCTCGGCCAAAGTCCGCGAGCAGGCCATCGCCGAAGGCCTCGACAAGGTCTTCATCGACGCGGGCGCCGACTGGCGCTTCGCCGGCTGCTCGATGTGCCTGGGCATGAACCCGGACCAGCTGACGCCCGGCCAGCGGGCCGCGTCCACCTCGAACCGCAACTTCGAGGGCCGCCAAGGCAAGGGCGGGCGCACGCACCTGGTGAGCCCGGCCGTCGCCGCCGCCACGGCCGTCACCGGCCACCTCGCCAGCCCGGCGGATCTGTAGGAAGGGCAGGGAATCATGGACAAGTTCACGACCCACACCGGCCAGGTCGCGCCGCTGCGACGCTCCAACGTCGACACCGACCAGATCATCCCGGCCGTGTACCTCAAGCGGGTCACCAAGACCGGCTTCGAGGACGGCCTGTTTGCCGAGTGGCGCGAGGACGAGAAGTTCCTCCTCAACCAGCCGGAGTACACGAACGCCACGATCCTGGTCACCGGCACCGAGTTCGGCACCGGCTCCTCGCGCGAGCACGCCGTCTGGGCCCTGAAGGACTACGGGTTCAAGGCGGTCATCGCCCCGCGCTTCGGAGACATCTTCCGCGGCAACTCCCTCAAGAACGGTCTGTTGACTGTGGAGCTGCCCGAGGCGGCCGTCGAAGAGCTGTGGCTGATCGCCGAACTCCACCCGGAGTCGGAGATCACCGTCGACCTCGTCGCGTGCGAAGTCCGTGCGGGCGAGCGCACCTGGTCCTTCGAGTTCGACGAGTTCCTGCGCTGGCGCATGATGGAAGGGCTCGACGACGTGGCCCTGACGCTCCGCGACGAGGACAAGATCGCGGGATTCGAGTCGAACCGGGACGCTTGGCGGCCTAGGACTCTCCCCGCTCAGGTCTAGTGTCCGGAGCCCGATCCAGTTAGCCCTCACGTACGGAGCCGGTGGCATCGCCACCGGCTCCAGGCGTGTTCGGGTCCCTCCCAACGGGGTTGCGAGCGTCGATTTCGGGCACCCGAATAAAAATTCCTTGCGACACAACGGGTCGATTTTCGCGGAAACAGTTGCGTTCGCTTTCGAAACGTCATAACGTGCGCTTAACAAGCTGGTATGGCTTCAAGGACTATCGGGAGGGTAGGACTCGTGAACAAGGCAGAGTTCGTCGAACGGATCGCCGCTCGCACTGGCGACCGGGCCGCTGCGAAAGAAGTCGTGGATGTCGCGATCGACGAGATACAGCGCGCGGTGGTGAAAGGGGAGAAAGTCTCCTTCGCCGGTTTCGGCGTCTTCGAGAAGCGCCAACGCGCCGCTCGCATGGCGCGCAACCCGCGCACCGGGGAAGCGGTGAAGGTCAAGAAGACCGTCGTCCCCGCGTTCCGTCCGGGCACCGGCTTCAAGGAGCTCGTGACCGGCAAGCGCAAGGCCGCCAAGTCGGCCACCGCGAAGAAGACGGCCCCGGCGAAGAAGGCCGCCGCCAAGAAGACCACGGCCAAGAAGACGACCGCGAAGAAGACCACGCGCGCCGCCTCCACGGCCACCCGCTCGACGGCCACGAGCCGCGTGGGCGCCAAGAAGACCGCGGCGAAGAAGACGGTGGCCAAGAAGGCCTCCACCGCGAAGAAGGCCGTGCGCAAGACCGCGGCGAAGCCCGCCGCGAAGAAGACGGCGGCGAAGAAGACCACGAAGCGCGGACGTAGCTGATGCCGCGGCCCCGAACCGGTTCGGGGCACGGTGAGGCACCCGTCCGACTCGCACGGGGAGAGGGCATTCAGGAGCCACCTGAATGCCCTCGATGCTTTACCGGGACGGCCGCCTCAGGCGGCACTCGGCACTAGCGCCCGGCACCGCCCCAGAGTGCGTCCGAGAAGTCATTGCCGAACTTCCCCTCTGGATCGACGCGCGCGCGGAGTTTCTCGAAGTCCCCCATTCGCGGATAACGCGACCGGACCTCACTCATTGGTATCGAAAACAATTTGCCCCAATGGGGTCGCGGTGAGAACGGTTCCAGTGCCGCCTCGGCCGCGGACAGCACCGGCGCTACGCGTTCGAAATCGCTCACCCAAGTGAAATGCAGGCCCACAGTGTCGCGACCGAATGCGGGCGACAGCCACAGCTCGTCCGCCGCCATCGTCCGCACCTCGCAGATCTGCACCACCGAACCGAGCTCGGCCCCCAGCCCCGCCAGCGCCTCCAGCGCCGCCGGAGCGTCCGCCCGGTCCACCAGGAACTCCGACTGCAGCTCGTCGCCCGCGCTCGGCGTGAACTCCGGCTTGAAGTGCGGCAGCCGCTCGTGCCACGGACCCGTCTGGCCCTGCTGCACCGTGCACGCCTGCGGGTCCACCCCCGGCACCGGGTGCCGCTTCCCGTCCGCCAGCGGCGCCCCGAACCAGTTCGCTTTAGGGAACGGGTGGGTCTGGTCGGCCGTGCGCTGCTTGACCCAGTACTGGAACACCGGTTCAGCGCCCCACGCGGTGAACAGGCTCGTGCTGTACGCCGACGACGTCAGCTCGTCGAAGTTCTCCAGCGCCTTCTCGAACGCCAGACCGTCGTACACGTACTGGCGCATCTCGAAGCCCGGCAGCAGGTCCAGGGTCACCGCGTGCACGACGCCCAAGGCCCCCAGGTGGACCACGGAACCGGGGAAGTCCTCGTCGCCGCGCTCGACGGTGCGCAGCTCCCCGTCCGGGCCGATGAACTCGAGCGCGGCCACGGCCGTCGCGAGGTTCCCGTTGCGGTCGCCCGAACCGTGCGTGCCCGTCGCGATCGAACCGGCCACGGAGATGTGCGGGAGCGACGCCATGTTGTGCAGCGCGAAACCGGCGCGGTGGACCGCGGCGCTCAAGTCGGCGTAGGTGATCCAGCCGGAGGCCCGGACGGTACCGGTGCCTCTCGGCGAAGCCTGCGAGCCGTAAATCTGTCCAGCGTTGATGTTCACTTCGGGCTCGATGCCCGCCAGCGACATCATCGTCGCGTCAGAGGCCGCGATCGTGTTGAACGAGTGCCCCGAACCGAGCACGCGCAGACGCGACGCGGCGGCCACGACCGCCCGCGCCTCGTCGAGCGTCGCGGGCGCCTCGAAACGGCTGGGGGAGAAGCGGATGTTCCCGGCCCAGTTGTGCAAGGGCGTGGGTGCGCTGGCCAAAGCGTGCCTCCTAGTCGGTGCGCGAGCCGGCGCGCGAAGGCGCACCGGCTGCGGTCAGGCGGGCAACGGTACCGCGAAAGCGACCGGTCGCAGCGCCGAGCAGTCCGAAGGCCGGGACTCCCGGCTCCGAAATGTCGTACCCGTATGTGAGGGTAAGAACTGGGGGCCCGAAACACGGCCCCCAGCGGCTCTCTCGCTGCCCGCGAACCGGCTCCCTACAGCCGCTCCACACCCACGAGCTTCTGGCCCGACAGGGACAGCACCCAGGCCTCCCCGGGCCGCGTCGAGACGTCCGCGGTCTCCACGCCGTCCTCGTCCGCCAGGATCGCCACCGTGTCGCTCACGACTTCCGGCTCCGCGCAGACGATCGCCGTCCCGCCACCGCCCGCGAGCTCCCGGATGCGCGCGCTCGAGCGCTCGGGATTGCGTTCGTGCGCTTCGGTGTCGAACGCCGTGTCACCGCTCAGCCTGCACCGCACCGCCTGCGCGATCGGCTCCACCGTCTGCACGCTCGCCCGGCCCGTCGCGCTGAACGCCCGGTCCGGCTGGTACAGCGACGCCAGCGCCGCGACCCGCACCGCCTGGTCCTGCCCGCGCGCGCTCAACGGCCGCGTCACCTCCGGCCCGTCCCAGGCCTGCTCGACCTCCGCCGGAACCACCAGCAGCACCGTCGCCGTCACCGCGGGCAAAGCCCCGAACGCCTGCAGCACCTGCTGGTCCCGCGGCCGCGTCAGCGCCGCCCGCGCCTCCGCGAGCGTGATCCACCGCCGCTCGCCGATCTCCTCGTCGGCGGTGAACGCCGCATCGGGCTTCTCGGTGCGCATCGACCAGTAGTCGACGTACTTCAGCACGTCCCCGGCCGGGTTCGACAGCACATAGCTGGCCCGGCACAGCTTCATCTGCGGGATGACCGGAATCCCGGTCTCCTCCTCGACCTCGCGGCACGCCGCCGTGAGCGGGTGCTCGCCCGGGTCGAGCTTGCCCTTCGGCAGCGACCAGTTCCCGACCTGGGGCCGCCACACGGCGATCACCTCGACGAGGCCGCGCTCGCCGTTGCGCCACAACAGGCCGCCAGCGGCGGCGATCTGCCTCTGCGGCGCCCCGTTCCCGACAGTGTCCTGTTCCACACTCACGCCTCTAAGGTACTGGGACTCACCCAATCGCGGGAAGTCTGCCACTCGCGGGGGGTACGCGGCGCCCGCCGCGTCTAGGGATGCATCGTCGGGATGCGGACGGCCACAACGTTCCCTTCATCGTCGGTGTCGAGGTCGACGCGCTGGCCGAGGCGGAGGAACCGCAGGCCGGAGGCGCGAAAGGCCGCCGCGTCGAAGGCGACGCGGCGGCCGTTGTCGAGGACGGCCTCGCCGGAGGTGTCCTCGTTGAAGTTCGAGACGGTGCCCTGCATGGTCTCAGCTTGGACCATGGAAGGACCGAAATCCAGGCGCTACTTCCGGATCTGGGGGTTGTTGCGGCCGCCGAGGGCCTTCTTGGCCTTGAGGCCCAGCCAGACGACGCCGCCGACGATGGCGATGAAGAGGGCGAAGTTGAAGATGAAGGCGAGGATGCCGCCGATCGCCCCGAGCACGAATTGGATCACGTTCACCACGATGATCACGGCGATGACCGCGCCGCCGAACAGGGCCGCGAGCCAGCCGAAGAGACGCCAGTTCATGTCACTCACTCCGAGTCGAGTCGGGATTCGAGCCGACACGTCCGGTCGGCAAGGTAGATGTCATTGTGACTCTATGATGACATCATAGCGGGTTCCGCGCAACCCCCGGGTACCGCCGTTCCCGTGCCGCGCATCGCGGGCCGCGCGCCGCGTACCTGGGAGTTCACGCGACGTAGCGGTGTACCCCGCGGCGGGGAGTCAAACCCCACCCTTTGCTTACCGTCGCCTGAAGGGCCCGGCGCGGGCGTTAGAGTGCAATGCACTGACGATCCCGTACACGACGGCACAGGCCGAGCCCATGCGGCCGGAGCCCCTCCCCGAGAAAGCGAGCCAGCAGGTGACCGAGCCGAGGCCCGAGGCGCAGTACACCTTCCGCCGCCGCGGCGGCGACGCCCTCCGCATCGACGTCCGCACCTACGCGAACATCGTCAAGGGCGCCATGCTGGGTCTCACCAAGCGCTCGTGGTCGGGTATGGAGCACATACCGCTCAAGGGCCCCGCGATCCTCGTCTGGAACCACTACTCGGACATCGACCCGCTCGTGGTCGTCCACTACGTGTACAACGCCGGACGCCACCCCCGGTTCCTCCTCAAGGAGTCGATCCTGCGCATCCCGCTGGTCGGCCCGCTCGTGCGCTCCACCGGCCAGATCCCCGTCAAGCGCGGCAGCGCCGAGGCCGCGGACTCGCTGCGCACCCTCGAACGCGAACTGGCCCAAGGGCACGTGGTCATCATGTCCCCCGAAGGCACCGTGACGAAGGAACCGGACCGCTGGCCCATGCGCGGCAAGACCGGCATCGCCCGCCTCGCCCTCGAGTCCGGCGCGCCCGTGGTCCCGATCGTGCAGTGGGGCGCCCTCGGCATCCACGACCGCAAGCGCGACCCCAAGTTCAAGCTCGGCCGCAAGCCCGTCACCGTCAAGGCCCTCCCTCCCGTCGACCTCTCCCCTTGGCAGGGAAAGGAACCCACCCGCGAAGACCTCGCCGCGGTCACCGACCGCATCATGGAGGCCCTGCGCGAGGGCCTCGCCGAGATCCGCGGCCAGGAAGCACCCCCTCTGTTCGATCCCCGGCAGCACCGATCCGATGAAAGTGGGTCTTCCGAGTGAGAGCAGCCGTCATGGGGGCCGGTTCCTGGGGAACCGTGTTCGCCAAGATCCTCGCCGACGCGGGGACGCCGGTCACCCTGTGGGCCAGGCGGGCCGAGGTCGCCGACGCGATCAACGCGACCCGCCGCAACCCGGACTACTTCCCGGACATCGCGCTGCCGGGCCTGGTGAGCGCCACGAACGACCCGGCCGAGGCGCTGCACGGCGCCGACCTCGTGGTCCTGTCCGTCCCGAGCCAGACCCTGCGCGGCAACCTCGCGGCCTGGGCCGAGCACCTGGAGCCGGCCGCGACGCTCCTGAGCCTCATGAAGGGCATCGAGCTCGGCTCCACGATGCGCATGACCGAGGTCATCGCCGAGGTCACCGGCGCGCACCAGTCGCGCATCGCGGTCCTGTCGGGCCCGAACCTCGCGCGCGAGATCGCCGAGCAGCAGCCCACGGCCTCTGTCGTGGCGTGCATCGACCACGGCCGGGCCGTGGACGTGCAGAAGGCCGTCACGACCTCCTACTTCCGCCCGTACACGAACACCGACGTGGTCGGCTGCGAGCTGGGCGGCGCGGTCAAGAACGTCATCGCGCTCGCCTACGGCATGGCCGCCGGGATGGGCATGGGCGACAACACGAAGGCCACGATCATCACGCGGGGCCTGGCCGAGACCACCCGCCTCGGCACGCGCCTGGGCGCGGACCCGACCACGTTCGCCGGGCTCGCCGGGCTCGGCGACCTCGTCGCCACGTGCTCGTCCCCGTTGTCGCGCAACCACACCTTCGGCGAGCAGCTGGGGCTCGGCGCGACCCTCGAAGAGGCCGCGCGCGTCACCAAGCAGACCGCCGAGGGCGTCAAGAGCTGCCGTTCCATCACCGACCTCGCCCGCAAGGTGGGCGTGGAGATGCCGATCTGCGATGCCGTGGAACGGGTCTGCCACGAGGGACTCGACCCCAGAGCCGCGGTCGCCGAACTCATGGGACGCGAGACCAAACCCGAAACCGACAGTTTGAGGTCCGACAAATGACTAAACCGACCGTCGCCGTCTTCTTCGGCGGCCGCAGTGTCGAACAACCGGTCTCCTGCGCCTCCGGCTCCGGTGTGGCCAAGGCGCTGCGCGACCGGGGTTTCGACGTGACCACGATCGGCATCACCCGCAGCGGCGAATGGGTCGAGCTCTCCCCTGACGTCGCCTTCGCGATCGAGGCCCCCGAGGCCCTCCCCGAGGTCACCGCCGAGGCCGGCAAGGCCGTCGCGATCGACCTCGGCCCGGGCTCGCAGCCCGTCGCCGACGTCCTCTTCCCGGTCCTGCACGGCCCCTACGGCGAGGACGGCACGATCCAGGGCCTGTTCGAGATGGCCGGGACGCCGTACGTCGGCTCCGGCGTCCTGTCGAGCGCGCTGTGCATGGACAAGGAGTTCTCGAAGCGGCTGCTGGCCGCCGAGGGCGTCCCGCAGGGCGCGTTCGACGTGCTGAAGGCGGGCGAGGAGCTCGACGCCGAAGCGGTCATCGGGAAGCTCGGCCTGCCGATCTTCGTCAAGCCCGCGCGCGCCGGTTCGAGCCTGGGCATCAGCAAGGTCAACTCGGGCGCCGAACTCGCCGAGGCGGTCGCGAAGGCCCGCGAGGTCGACGACAAGGTCGTGTTCGAGGCCGGGTTCGTGAACGCCCGCGAGATCGAGATGGGCGTCGTCGAGACGCTCGACGGCGACCTGGAGATCACGTTCCCGCTCGAAGTGCTCGCCAAGGGCGAGGACGGCTGGTTCGACTTCGAGGCCAAGTACCTCGACAACCCCGAGCCGTTCAACCTCCACCCGGACTACCCCGAGGGCGTGGCCGAGCAGGCCCAGGCCCTGGCCCGGAAGGTCTTCCGGCTCCTGGACTGCCGCGACCTCGCGCGCGTCGACTGCTTCCTCGGCGAGGACGGTGTCGTCTATCTCAACGAGGTGAACACCATGCCGGGCATGACGCCGATGAGCGGCGTGCCGCAGGCCTTCGCGGCCTACGGCATCTCCTACGGCGAGCTCGTAGAGCGCCTGGTCACTCTCGCCGCAGCCCGGGTGGGCGGCGGCAAGTAGGCCGCGTAACCTGGTCACGAGCATTCCCGTGCCCTCTGGGCGCAGGAGTGCGAACGTACACCCGTGTGCGCGCCAGGCCCCGGACAACCTCCAGGTGCTTCCTGAGCGCGCTACACTCACGCGTTTCTGCTGGTCAGGGACGCATTATGCCCCGTATGTCGTTCGGGGCAACGCATGAATTACTGGAGAGATCATTGCAAGCTAAGGCGAAAGTCAAGCTTTCCCGATCCCTCGGCATCGCTCTGACGCCGAAGGCCGCCAAGTACATGGAACGCCGTCCCTACCCTCCGGGGCAGCACGGCCGCGGCCGCAAGAAGGAATCGGACTACAAGAACCAGCTCGTCGAGAAGCAGCGTCTGCGCGCGCAGTACAACATCTCTGAGCGCCAGCTGCGCAACGCCTACGCCGAGGCCGTGCGCAAGTCCGGCAAGACCGGTGAGAACCTGGTGTCGCTGCTCGAGTCCCGCCTGGACGCCTTCGTGCTCCGCGCCGGGTTCGCGCGCACCATCTACCAGGCGCGCCAGTTCGTCAACCACGGTCACTTCACCGTGAACGGCCGCAAGGTCGACATCGCGTCCTACCGCTTGAAGGCCGGCGACTTCGTCCAGGTCCGCAAGCGTTCGCGCGAGACCACGCCGTTCCAGCTGGCCGCCGCCGGCGCCTGGGCGGGCGAGACGACTCCGGCCTACATCGAGGCTCACCTCGAAGGCCTGATCGCCCGCTTCCTCTCGGTGCCCGAGCGCAAGCAGATCCCCGTGATCTGCGACGAGCAGCTCATCGTCGAGTTCTACTCGAAGTAAGCCCGAGCGAGCATTGAGCGCCGCCCGGCTTCCGGGCAACCGGGAACCGGGCGGCGCTCCGCTTTCGTCCAAGTGCCCTCCGTCACGGTTAACCCCCTGGTAGACGGTATTGGGACGCGAGTAGACTCGCTCAGTGGTGCAGTGCGTCCCCGAGTGGGTAGCCATGCGCTTCAGGTGTCGCCGTGCACCCGGACGCCGTTGGTGAAGCCCCGCACCATTCCAATGCCGCCCGGATTCCCGGGTCGGCGTGCCAGTAGCTCCCACCTGCCAAGGGTGCGGGGTTTTCAGACCGAGTTGTCACGGTAGCGGAGGACATGCCGAAAAAAGACGGTGCCATCGAGATTGAGGGCAAGGTCGTCGAGTCCCTCCCGAACGCTATGTTCCGGGTGGAACTCACCAACGGCCACAAGGTACTCGCCCACATCAGTGGCAAGATGCGCCAGAACTACATCCGAATCCTCCCCGAGGACCGGGTCGTGGTTGAGCTCTCGCCGTACGACCTGTCGCGCGGGCGGATTGTCTACCGCTACCGCTGACCTGACGACTACACGTAAGTAGGACTCGTGAAAGTCAAGCCGAGCGTCAAAGTGATCTGCAAGAACTGCCGCGTGATCCGCAGGCACGGACGAGTGATGGTTATCTGCTCGTCCGACCCGCGTCACAAGCAGCGTCAGGGTTAAGCAGCACAACGCCAGCAATTGAAAGGCCCCAATAGGGGAAACCGCCGCCAGTGCGCCAGCACAACCCCCGGCTCGGAGGCCGGGGCTCGCATCGCCCATCAGGGCAGGGATCAGAACCCAGCGGGAAGGCAGCGGTCAGACCTCCGACAACACTAGGAGTACGCCTGCATGGCACGCCTGGTTGGAGTCGACCTCCCGCGCGACAAGCGCCTGGAGATCGCACTCACCTACATTTTCGGCATCGGCCGTACGCGTTCGCTTGAGACGATCGCGGCGACCGGCCTCGACCGCGACACGCGCGTCAAGGACCTCACCGACGAAGAACTGGTGAAGCTCCGCGACCACATCGAAGAGCACTACCAGGTCGAAGGCGACCTGCGCCGCGAGGTGCAGGCCGACATCCGCCGCAAGATCGAGATCAACTGCTACCAGGGTCTCCGTCACCGCTACGGCCTTCCGGTCCACGGTCAGCGGACCAAGACCAACGCCCGTACTCGCAAGGGTCCGAAGAAGACCGTCGCGGGCAAGAAGAAGGCACGTTAGGAGACCAGCTGATGCCACCGAAGACTCGCGGCGGTTCCAAGAACCCGCGCGCCAAGAAGAAGAACGTGCCCCACGGGCACGCCCACATCAAGAGCACCTTCAACAACACCATCGTGTCGATCACCGACCCGACCGGTGCTGTGATCGCCTGGGCCTCCTCCGGCCAGGTCGGTTTCAAGGGCTCGCGCAAGTCCACCCCGTACGCCGCGCAGATGGCCGCCGAGGCCGCCGCCCGCCGTGCGATGGACAACGGCATGCGCAAGGTCGACGTCTACGTCAAGGGCCCGGGCTCGGGCCGCGAGACCGCGATCCGCTCCCTCCAGGCCGTCGGCCTCGAGGTCGGCTCGATCAACGACGTGACCCCGCAGCCCCACAACGGCTGCCGTCCGCCGAAGCGCCGCCGCGTCTAACGCGACTGCGCGAAACTGAAAATCCGTGAGTTTAGGCGTCAAATAGCGGGCGCCCCGAACAAAGGAAACAACGCAAAGTGCTTATCACTCAGCGGCCCACGCTCACCGAGCAGCAGATCAGCCCGACCCGCTCCAAGTTCACCATCGAACCCCTGGAGCCCGGTTTCGGCTACACGCTCGGCAACTCGCTGCGGCGCACGCTGCTGTCGTCCATCCCGGGCGCGGCGGTCACGTCGATCAAGATCGACGGCGTCCTGCACGAGTTCTCCACCATTCCCGGCGTGAAAGAAGACGTCGTCGAACTGGTGCTGAACGTCAAGCAGATCTGCGTCTCCTCGGAGAACGACGAGCCGGCCACCATGTACCTGCGCAAGGAAGGCCCGGGCGAGGTCCTCGCCGGGGACATCCAGCCGCCCGCCGGCGTGCAGGTCCACAACCCCGAGCTCAAGCTCGCGACCCTGAACTCCAAGGGCCGCATCGACATGGAGTTCGTGGTGGAGCGCGGCCGGGGCTACGTCTCGTCCCCGGCCAACAAGGGCGAGACCAACGAGATCGGCCGCATCCCGGTCGACTCGATCTACTCGCCCGTGCTCAAGGTGGCCTACTCGGTCGACGCGACCCGCGTCGAGCAGCGCACCGACTTCGACAAGCTCACCGTCGACGTCGAGTCCAAGCCGTCCACGACCCCGCGCACCGCGCTGGCGTCGGCCGGTTCCACCCTGGTGGAGCTGTTCGGCCTGTACCGCGAGCTCGACACCGAGGCCGAGGGCATCGACGTCGGCCCCAGCCCGGCCGACCAGCAGCTCGCTGCTGATCTGGCCCTGCCGATCGAGGACCTGGACATGACCGTCCGGTCCTACAACTGCCTCAAGCGCGAGGGCGTCAACACCGTTGGCGAACTCATCAACCGCACCGAGGCCGACCTGCTCGATATAAGGAATTTCGGGCAGAAGTCGATCGACGAGGTCAAGATGAAGCTCGCCGGCATGGGCCTGAGCCTGAAGGACTCGCCCGGCACCTTCGACCCGAGCGAGGCTGCTGTGGCCTACGGCGGGTCGCCGGTCGCCGACAACGACGAGTACGAGGAAGACGAAGAGGACCTTCGCGAAACCGAAGAGCTCTAAGCACTTCCGACCAGTGGCGGTCGGTTCCGTAAGACGGCCGGCCGCGTCAAACCAAAAGGAGCAAGACAATGCCCAAACCTACAAAGGGCCCGCGCCTGGGCGGTTCCCCGGCTCACGAGAAGCTCATGCTCTCGGGCCTGGCGGCCTCCCTGTTCGAGCACGGCAGCATCACCACGACGCTGACCAAGGCCCGCCGTCTGCGTCCCTACGCCGAGAAGCTGATCACGCACGGCAAGAAGGGCACGCTGCACCACCGCCGTCTGGCGCTGGCCAAGCTGCGCAACAAGGACGCCACGCACGACCTGTTCGAGCAGGTCGCCCCCCGCTTCGCTAACCGCGAGGGCGGCTACACCCGGATCATCAAGGCCGGGAACCGCAAGGGCGACAACGCTCCTATGGCGATCATCCAGCTGGTCGACTAAGACAGTTGCCGAACCGCGCGCAGGGCTTACGCTCTGCGCGCGGTTTGCTTTATCCGGGAGGACTTGTGGACGAGGGTGTGGACAGGACCCGCTTGCGGCTCGGCGTCGCCTACGACGGGGCCGAGTTCTCGGGGTGGGCGCTGCAACCGGGGCTGCGGACCGTGGCCGCGGAGGTGATCCGGGCGCTGGAGCTGCTGTTCGGCGAGATCGGCGACTTCACCGTGGCCGGGCGGACCGACGCGGGCGTGCACGCGACCGGGCAGGTCGTGCACGTCGACGTGCCCACGGCGAAGTGGGAGGCCTTGGGGGAGCGGCTGCTGTGGCGGATGCGCGGCATCCTCCCCGCCGATGTGCGGGCGACTTCCGTTGCGGCCGTTGATCCTTCCTTCAACGCGCGCTTCGCGGCGCAGTGGCGGCGGTACCGGTACCGGGTCGCGGACGCGATGTGGGGCGTGAACCCGCTGCGGCGCTTGGACACCCTCGCCTGGCAGCGGCCGGTCGACGTGGAGCGGATGCACGCGGCGTGCCAGGCCCTCATCGGCGAGCACGACTTCGTGGGCTTCTGCAAGCAGCGCGAGGGTGCGACGACGATCCGGGAGCTCCAGCAGTACGACTGGACCCGGGACGAGGACGGCGTCGCGGTCGCGACGGTTCGGGCGGACGCGTTCTGCCACTCGATGGTCCGCAGCCTCGTCGGCGCGGCCCTCGCCGTGGGCGACGGCCGCCGCGACGAAGCCTGGCTCGCCGCGATCATCGACAGCGGTCAGCGCGCCAACGACGTCCACGTGGTCGGCCCCCACGGCCTCACCCTCATGGAGGTCTCCTACTCCGAGGACCCGAAGGACTGGCAGGCCCGCGTCGACCTGACCAGGCGCGTGAGGACCCTCTGAGGCCCTGAATTCACGGCCAGGCGCGCCGCCGTTCACTCTTCGGTCAGCCCGGCCCTTGAAGCTGACGGGATGAGACGCTTCCTCATCCCCGGCGCGGTGGCGGCGATCGCCGCCACCGCTCTGTTCATCGCCGTGCCCAGCCCCGCCGACGCGCACCCCTCGCGCGACTTCGACCTGCAGGCCCACCGCGGCGGGCTCGGGCTCGTCGTCGAGAACACGTTGCCCGCCTTCGCGAACGCGCTCGAGCTCGGGGTGAGCACCCTCGAACTCGACGTCCAGATCACCGAGGACGGCCAAGCGGTCGTCACCCACGACCGGCGTGTGAGCGGCGGGAAGTGCCTGGACACCGCGCCCGCGTTCGAGGGGGACCCGGAGTTCCCTTATGTCGGCAAGTACGTCAAGAACCTCACGCTCGAGCAGGTCCGCACCCTCGACTGCGGCAGCCTCGTGCAGGCCGCCCACCCGAACCAGGAACTCCACCCCGGCGAGCCGATGCCGCTGCTCAGCGAGGTCTTCGACCTCGTGCGGGACTACCACGCGCGCGGCGTGAAGCTCAACATCGAGACCAAAGTGGAGGCCGGGGCGCCGCACGAGACCGCACCGCGGGAGGCCTTCGTAGAAACCGTGCTCGCCGACATCCGGGAGGCCCGCATCGGCCGCCAGGTCACGATCCAGAGCTTCGACTGGGGCACGCTGATGCTCATGGGCGAGACCGCGCCGGAGCTGCCGCTCGTGGCGCTGACGAACATCTCGTTCCTGCAGACCGGCCAGGCCGGGGCCTCGCCTTGGCTGGGCGGTATCGACATCGACGACTTCGGGGGCGACCCGATCGCCGCGATCGACTCGTTCGGCGCCGACGCGTTCTCGCCCGTGCACGGTTCCCCGCAGAACGGGAAAGTCACCGACCCCGGTTACGTCCCATACGTCACTGCGGCGATGGTCAATCACGCGCACGACTACGGCATCGAGGTCGTCCCGTGGACCGTGGACGACGAGGCCACCATGCGCAAGCTCATCGACGACGGCGTGGACGGCATCATCACCGACTACCCGGACGTGCTGCGTGAAGTCATGCGCGACTACGGCTTCCGCCTCCCGAAGCGCTACTGCGACCGGTAGTGCCCGAATCGTTACGCGGTGACGGTCCGGTCACGGGCGGGTCCTGTTTGCTCACCGCGCCATCACGGTTCGGCCACGAGGGGAACCGGATCGCGGAATCGGCGGTCTCATGGAGGTAGCACCTCGTCCCGATCAAGAAGGGAACCCCTCCATGAGACGCCACCCCGTGGCCGGTATTCCGGCTGCCCTCCTGATCCTCGCCCTTGCCGCCTGCACCGGCCCGGGCGGCTCCGATTCCGGTGCGGCGCAGGACATGGCCGAAGCCGAGGCCCCCGATGCCGACGCGACGTACGACGCCAACGCCCCGGTCTCACCGGCCGACGATCCACAGTCGACTTTTGCGGTCGACGTGGACACCGCCTCGTACGACTACGCGCGCCGCTCGCTCCAGGACGGGGCGCTGCCGCCCGCCGACCAGATCCGGCCCGAGGAGTTCGTCAACTACTTCGACCAGGGCTACACCGAACCCGAAGGGAACGGCTTCGCCGTCAGCGTCGACAGCGCCGAGCTGCCGGACTGGTACGACGCGGGCGACGCGACCCACGTGATGCGCGTGGGCCTCCAGACCCGCAGCGAGCCCGAGACCGAGCGCGCCGACGTGAACCTGACGTTCGTCATCGACGTCTCCGGCTCCATGGAGGGCGACCGGATCGCCCTCGTCCGCGACTCCCTCGAACTCCTCGTGAGCCAGCTGCGGCCGACCGACTCGGTCGCGATCGTCACCTACGAGTCCGACTCCGAAGTGCTGCAAGGCATGACGGACGTCGGCGACGGCGACGAACTCCGCGCGACCATCGGCGAGCTCTATGCGCGCGGCTCCACGAACATGCAGGCCGGGCTGGAGGACGGCTACGAGCTGGCGGGCGAGGTGTTCGACCCGGACAAGGACAACCGGGTCATCCTCCTCTCCGACGGCGAGGCGAACGTCGGCATCACCGAGCACGACGCGATGCTCGAGGAACTGGGCGACGACATCGCCGAGGGCATCACGCTGCTCACGGTGGGCGTCGGCGACGCGTACAACCAGGAGCTGCTGGAGCAGCTGGCCGACAACGGGGACGGCTGGGCGGTCTACTTCGCGACCGAGACCGAGGCCGAGCGCGTCTTCTCCGAGCGGCTGACCTCGACGCTCGGCGTGACCGCGCGCGACGCGAAGATCCAGGTGACCTTCGACGACACCGCGGTCGCCTCCTACCGGCTCATCGGGTTCGAGAACCGCGCCCTCGACGACGACGACTTCGAGGACGACAGCGTCGACGGCGGCGAGGTCGGGCCCGGCCACAGCGTCACCGCGCTGTACGCGCTGACCCTGACCGGCGACGCCGGAGACGTTGCGACCGTTGGCGTGCGCTGGCAGGACCCGGACGGCGAGCACACCGGTTCGGCCGAGGCGGTCCTGCCGACCAGCGGCCTGAGCGAGGACGCCGATCCGCACCTGAGCGTCGACCTCGTTGCGGCGGCCTTCGCGGAGGTCCTGCGCGGCAGCGCCGACTTCGACTGCGAGGAGATCCTCCCCGCCGCCAGGGCGCTCGCCGAGTCGAGCGACGACCCGGACGTGGACGAGCTCGCGGAGCTGATCGCGACCGCATCCGAGTTGGGCGCGTAGCGGAGTCGCGAGGCCGCCCGCGATCGCTGACGCGGGCGGCTTCGCGAGCTATGCTCGACGCCGCCGAAACCGCCGGCGCCGGACCCCGTTCCAAAATTGAGCGCTGCGGCCCCGGCGTCCTAGCCGCCCGGCCGGTTGCCGAGGTCCGGGCATGTATTCGCTGGTGAAGAAGTTTTTGAACACGTTCGATCTTGCGTTTCCCGGGCTTGTGAAAGCATTCACAAGAGCGTGATTTCGGGATACCGAGACCGTAGCTTCAAAGCATGGATGCAACCCAGCTCCTCGCCCAGGCGTCCGATGTAGTCGCCGCCGCAGACCCCGCCGGGCTCATGCCCGCACGCCAGCAGATGGCGCTGTCGCTCGGATGGCACATCATCCTCGCCTGCTTCGGGGTCTCCTTCCCCGCCATCATCTTCGTGATGCACCTGCGCGGCATCCGCAAGAACGACCCGGTCGCGCTCAACCTCGCCAAGCGCTGGGGCAAGGTCTCGGCCGTGCTCTTCGCGATCGGCGCGGTCTCCGGCACCGTCCTCAGCTTCGAGATGGGCCTCCTGTGGCCCGGCCTCATGGGCACCTTCGGCGACGTGCTCGGACTCCCCTTCGCCTTCGAGGGCCTCGCGTTCTTCCTCGAAGCGATCTTCCTCGGCATCTACCTCTACGGCTGGGGCAAGATGCCCCCGAAACTGCACCTGCTCATGGTGCTGCCCATGGCGATCACCGGCGTCGTCGGCACCTACTGCGTGCTCGCCGTCAACGCCTGGATGAACGCCCCCGTCGGCTTCGACATCGTCAGCGGCGAGGTCGCCAACATCGAACCGTGGGCCGTCCTGTTCAACCAGCACGCGTTCCTCGCGTTCGCCCACATGTGGCTCGCCGCGTACATGGTCGCCGGGTTCACCATCGCCGCCGTCTACGCCGTCGGCATGCTCAAAGGCCGCCGCGACCGCCACCACCGCCTCGGCTTCATGGTCCCGTTCGCGTTCGCCACCATCGCGGCCCTCGCGCAGCCCCTCGCCGGGCACTTCCTCGGCCACGACCTCGCCGAACGCCAGCCCGCGAAACTCGCCGCGTTCGAGTACGCCGACGAGACCGCCGACGGCGCCACCCCGCTGACCATCGGCGGGTTCTACATCGACGGCGAAGTCAAGTGGGCCATCGAGATCCCCTACCTCTCCTCGGTCGCCTCGCTCAACTCGTTCACCGAACCCGTCCCCGGCCTCGACCAGGTCGCCGAGGAGGACGAGCCGCCCGTCAACTTCACCCACTACTCGTTCCAGGCCATGGTCGGCATCGGCCTGCTGCTCCTCGCCGCAGTCGCCCTCTACTGGTTCCTGCGCTGGCGGGGGCGGGACCTGCTCGACAACAAGTGGTTCCTGCGGTTCATGGCCATGACCGGCCTCCTCGCCATGACCGCGATGGAAGCGGGCTGGATCGCCACGGAAGTGGGCCGCCAGCCGTGGATCGTCTACGGCGTCATGCGCACCACCGAAGCCGCCGCCGACCACTCGGCCGGACTGTGGTGGTTCTACGGCGGGTCCGTGGTCCTGTATGGCGGCATGACGATCGCCGCGATCGCCATCATCCGCTCGATGGCCCGCCGCTGGCGCGAAGGCGCGGGCGACCTGCCGAGCCCGTACGGGCCGAAGCTCCTGGCCGCCGACGGGCCCGCCGAGGTCCGCGACTGCGCCGATGAGAAAGACGGCGCTGACGACGGCACCGCCGCCGCTGAGAAGGAGGCCGCGAAATGATGACGCTCGAGTTCGCCGTCGCCGCAGCGCTGTTCGCCGGGGTCGTCGCCTACGCTGTCCTCGGCGGCGCCGACTTCGGGACCGGCTTCCACGACCTCACCGCGGGCGGCGCCCGGCGCGGCGCTCCACTGCGGACGCTCATCGACCGCAGCATCGGCCCGGTGTGGGAGGCCAACCACGTCTGGCTCATCTACGTGCTCGTCATGTGGTGGACCGGGTTCCCCGAATCGTTCGCCGCCGCGATGACGACGCTGTACGTGCCGTTCGTGCTCGCGCTCGTCGGCATCGTCCTGCGCGGCGCCAGCTTCGCGTTCCGCAAGTACAGCGAGACCCTCTGGCAGGCAAAGCTGTTCGGGGCCGTCTTCGCCACGAGCTCGGTGCTCGCGCCGTTCTTCCTCGGCACGATCGTCGGCGCGCTCGCCTCGGGCCGGGTCCCGGCGGACGGCAACGGCGACCCGTGGTCGTCGTGGATCAACCCGACCGCGCTGTTCACCGGGTGCATCTCGGTCGGCACCTGCGCGTTCCTCGCCGCGACCTTCCTGACCGCCGACGCGGCCCGGCGCGGCGAGACCGCGCTGGCGGCGAAGCTCCGCGTTAGGTCCCTTGTGGTGGGTGCGGCGACCGGGGTGGTGGTGTTCGCGGGGCTCATCCCGATCGAGCACGACGCGCCGACGTTCTGGGACGGCCTGACCGGGCGTGCCGCGCCCGTCATGGCGCTCTCGGCGCTCGGCGGGATCGCGACGCTGGTCCTGCTGTGGCGCAGGCGCTTCGGCCCGGCGCGGCTGACCGCGGTGATCGCGGTCGCGGCGGTCATGGCCGGGTGGGGGATCGGGCAGTACCCGTGGGTGCTCGTCGACCAGGTGACTATCGCCGACGGCGCTGGTGCGGTGGCGACACTGCAGGGGCTGCTTGTGGCCGTGGGGATCGCGGCTGTGATCGTCGGCCCGGCGCTCGGGTACCTGTTCTATCTGACCCAGTCGCCCGAGTGGAACGGGGAGGCGGGCGGCGGCGTCAAAGCGGGCGAGGGCGGTCCGGTCCGCCGCGTCGCGCACTGGAGCCGGCAGCTGGGGAACTGACCACTTCGGACTTCGACACCTGCGGTGGATTGGGGGAGGGCCGGGCGCGCCAGTGCCCGGCCCTCCTCGGTGCGTCAGATGCTGAGCGACCAGCTGTTCAGCGTGCCGCTCGATCCGCCTGAGTAGGTGTCGGTGACGCGCAGCGTCCAAGTGCCCGAACGGGCTTCGGTGGAGAGGTTGACGCTGTAGGTCGCGGCGATGTTCGCGCCGGAGCCGCCAGCGGCCTTGAGGGTGCGGCTCGTGCCGTCAGGGGCGATGAGCGCGATGGTGATGTCGCCGCTGTACGGGTGGGTGATGTTGACGGTGACCGAGCTCGTCGATGACGCGGTGCCGGTGCAGGACAAGGCGATCGTGGAGTCCAGCGGCGAGCCTTCGGGGATCGCGGCGGCGGTGGTCTTCGAGCCGGTGCAGCCGGTCGGGGTGCCGCCGGAGGAGCCGCAGTAGGTCGTCAGGTGCGACTGGATCGCGGTCTTCTCGGCGGAGTCGACGGTGAGGTTGTACAGGTACTTGACGTGGGTCCAGGCCTTGACGTAGTCGCAGCGCAGGCCGGTGGTGTTGACGGGCATCCACTCGGCGGGGTCGTAGTCGCTCTTCGCGGCGTTCGAGGAGACGGTGGCGATCCACAGCTGCGGGGAGTTGATGTCGTTGGCGAAGGCCTGGCGCTGGGCGGTGGTCCAGGCCCAGGCGCCGGACGCCCAGGCTTCGCTCAGAGCCACGACGTGGTCGATGGAGGCGTTGGAGACCGTGGTCGTCCAGGTGTTGTCGAAGTCGGACTGCCAGTTGCCGGAGGTCGGCTGGCAGCCGTCGCTGGTGACGACGTTCTGGCCGTCGCGCTTGAGGACGTACTGGCGGGCGGTGCAGCCGCCGCTGCCGGTGACGGACTTCCAGTGCGGGAAGAGGTCGCGGTCGTAGGTCGAGCCGTGGGACTCGGCGGCCACGGTGAGCGCGTTGAGCTCGGACTGGGCGGTCGCGGTGGACGGGATGCCCGGCGGCCGGACGGCTTCGGCGGGCGCGGCGTCGAAGACGACGACGGTGAGGACTGCCAGCGCGGCCGCGACGAGCGCGGCGAGCGCGCGGCGGGCGGGGAAGGTCCAGGAAGGCATGGGTTCGGCTCCTGAGGTGAGGCGGTTGAGCGCGGTGACGGGTGACCGGCGGGCCGGTCGCGGGGAGTGGGCCCGCAGGGGATGGGACGCGGGCTTGGATTGATCAAATCATGGGATGATCGGCCGTGGCAATAGTCACAGTAGATTGTTCACATTCCTGACACTGCGCGGTTGGGGCCGAGGGGTCGGAAGTTCGCCGAGAGGCAGAGGCGCACAACGAAAGCCGCCCGCGCTTTCGTGCGTGGGCGGCTCCGTGTCCGGGTTACTGGACTTCGCGCCTCGGGTTGAGCTGGTCGATGAACCAGACGTCCACGAGGTCGCTCACGATGGCGCGCACCGGTTCCGAGGCCTCTTCGATGGGCTCGCCGTCGGTGCGGCCGATGACCACGTACATCAGGTAGTGCCCGTAGGTGTTGTAGCCGACCATGGTGGCGGCCCGGCCGAGCTCCTCGGCCTCGCCATCGGTCCGCAGGGCCGCGAAGCCGCCTTCGAGGCCCGCTTCGATGGCGGAGCGCAGCGATTCGGCCTCGGCCGCGTCGGCGAGGTTGAGCACGCCGGCGGTCGCGGCGTACTCGCCGTCGGGGTTGATGAGGGTCGCGCGGACGGTCTGAGTACAGTCGGCGTCGGCGAGCAGCTCGGCGAGCTCGTCGAGCCCGGCGTCGGCGCAGTTCGAGAGCTCTTCGGTCTCAAGGACTTTGTATGCGCCCGCGCCGCCTGCCGGGGCGATCGTGTCGGCGCCGAAGAGTTCCTCGATGGAAATCGGGTCGGTGTCGTTGTCGCGGCTGGCGATCGGGTCGACCACGTCGGGCGCGCCCGCGGTCTCGTCCACTGCGGACGGCTCATCGGCTCGGGGCTCCGCGCTGGGCGCGGACGGGTCGGGCTCGCCTTCGCGGAGGACGATGAACGCCCCGGCCGTGCAGGCCCCGGCGACGGCGACGGCGCTCACGATCGCGAGCGCGACCAGCCACCACCTGGTGCGGCGCCGGGCGCGCTGGGCGGCGCGGCGCAGGGGGCGCGAGGCCTGGATCTGGTCGAGGTGCGCCTCCATCTCCTCCTCGGGGGACCGCCTCGCGGGCGGCAGGGTGCGGTCGCCCGCGCCGAGCCGCACGGTCGGGGTGCGGTCTTCGGGGCTGAGCCGCGCCGTGGGGGCGCGCATCTGCGAGCGCTCGTCGTACTCCGCCCAGTCGAAACCTGGATTGTCCGGAGGCCGGTGCGCCTGCGTCTCCTGGGGAACTCCGAACGGTGACGGGCCATGTGCCATGGAGGCAGCTTAGACCCGCAAACATGCGAAACCGGGAAACGTTCCCCCGGGAGGTGGACGGTGTTGAGCGGGGTTCATCTCCTTGGGTGACAAGGCGTGCCACGTGACATATCACATGTCACACAGTGCACCCGGGGATCGAGAGGGCGCGGTGGGCGGTGGCATGTCACGCGCTACTGCAGGGGCGGGGGAACGGCGCAGGTCTCTAACCGGCCGATCCGTGCGACCCGGTCAGGCGGGGCACGCGACAATGTGGGGCATGTCCAAAGGCCCAGCCGAGAAGCCAGAGCACTACTTCAGCGAGCAGCCCGCCGTCGACGACCGCGAGCGCACCGTCGAGTTCGCGCTCGACGGTGTCGACTACGAGCTGACAACCTCCACGGGGGTCTTCTCCGGCAACCGCCTCGACCCCGGCACGAGCGTGCTGCTGAACAAGGTCGTGCCCCCCGAGGGGGCCGGGACCTTCCTCGACCTCGGCTGCGGTTACGGGCCCATCAGCGCCGTGCTCGCCCAGCGCGACGACGCCGAGATCTGGGCCGTCGACGTCAACCGCCGCGCCCTAGACCTGACCCGCCGCAACACCGAGAAGGCTCCCGGCACGGTCCACGTCGCCGCCCCCGAGGACGTCCCGGCCGAGGTCCGCTTCGACGAGATCTGGTCCAACCCGCCCATCAAAGTCGGCAAAGAGGCCCTGCACGAACTCCTCCTGACCTGGCTGCCGCGCCTGAACGACAGCGGCGTCGCCTGGCTCGTCGTCTCCAAGCACCTCGGCGCCGACTCGCTCGCGCGCTGGCTCACCGACCAGGGTTGGGAAGTCGACAAGCATGCGAGCGCCAACGGCTACCGGGTGCTGAAGGTCGAACGCCCCGAGGCGTAACGGCGCCCGCGGGCGCCGCTGCGCGGCTATAGGGCATGCCCCTTCCCACCCGCATCCACCTCCGACCACCATGTGAAATAAGGACACTCTCCCACATGGGTCCGACATTGACGGTTGGTGCCGTTTGGTCCGAGCGCGGGTTCGGGGTGAGGGTGTTGGATTGGTCCGGCGGCGGGTTCGGGGTGATGCTGAGGTATCGGTTGATGGAAATGTGCGGATAAAATATCGCCGGGTCGGCTCCAATGGCGCGACGACCTGTGGGAGCTCCGGCAACGGCAGTTTGCATCGTTGTAGAATTCGCGGGAAACGAGGAGGTGCGATGGCGGCGACCTTGCGCGATGTCGCGAAACTGGCGGGCGTCTCATTCAAGACCGTCTCGAACGTCATCAACGACTACCCGCACGTCCGCCCCGCGACCAGGGAAAAAGTCGAGCGGGCCATCGCCGAGCTCGGCTACAAGCCGAACCTCAACGCCCGCAGCCTGCGCTCGGGCCGCACCGGCACCGTCGCCCTCGCCGTCCCCGAGCTCAACCTCAGCTACTTCGCCGAACTCGCGGGCATGGTCATCGCCGCCGCCGAGGAGAACGGCCTCACCGTCGTCGTCGAGCAGACCGGCGGCGACCGCGACCGCGAGCTCGCGCTGCTGCACAGCCCCCGCCTGAGCATGACCGACGGCCTCATCCTCAGCCCCCTCGGCATGGGCCAGGAGGACGCCGAAGCGCTCGACGTCCCCTTCCCGCTGGTGCTCCTCGGCGAGCGGACCTTCGACTGGCCGTGCGACCACGTGACCATGCGCAACACCGAGGCCGCCCGCGCCGCCACCGAGTACCTGCTGGCCTCCGGCCGCCGCCGCATCGCCGTCATCGGCGAGTACGAGGGCGAGGTCATGGGCTCGGCCCGGCTCCGCCTGCGCGGCTACCGCGAGGCGCTGGCCGCGCACGGCGTCGAGTACGACGCCTCGCTCGTGGTGCGGGCGACCCTGTGGCACCGCGCTGACGGCGCCCGCGCGATGCACGAGCTGCTCGACCGGGACGTGCCGTTCGACGCGGTCTTCGGCTTCAACGACACGATGGCGCTCGGCGCGATGCGCGTGCTCCAGGAGGCCGGGCGCCGCGTCCCCGAGGACGTGGCGGTCATCGGCTTCGACGACCTCGACGAGGCCGCCTACTCGATCCCCTCGCTCACCACAGTGGACCCCGGCCGGGAGTGGCTGGCGCGCACCGCGCTCGGGACGCTGCTGGAGCGCATCGCCGAGACCGGCCCGAAGCAGCCGCCGCGGACCGAACTGGCGGACTTCACGATCGTCGAGCGCGAGTCGGCCCCGAGGAACTGAACGCGAAAAGGCGAGGGCGGGGGGGGGGGGGGGGCGGCCGCCCCCCCCCCCCCCCCCCCTACAAAACCGGCTCTTAGCACCTCCCCGCGTCTTGGG